>JBEAXZ010000008.1:0-15344 GCA_041159565.1 Actinomycetota bacterium
GTCAAACTGAGTTAGGCGGTCACCACCCCAGAGCTTGCGGCTCTGCGGCGCTTGCGTCCAAAGCGGGGCTTTTCTTCAGAATCCTGGCTCTCTGGAGTCGGCTCCTGAGAAATAGCCTCTGGTTCAGAATCATCGGCATGATCATTGGCCTGATCATGAGTTGGGGTTATTTCACGGTCCAAAGACTTCTTATTTACCGGCTCCATATGAACATGGATTCCTCTTCCGCCACAACTTTCACAGGTTGTAGAAAAGGCTTCAATCAAACCTTGTCCAACACGTTTGCGGGTCATTTGTACCAAACCGAGTGAGGTAACTTCAGCAACCTGGTGTTTGGTGCGATCCCTGCCTAGACATTCAACTAGGCGACGCAAAACCTGCTCGCGGTTTGATTCCAAAATCATATCGATGAAGTCGATAACGATAATTCCACCTAAGTCGCGAAGGCGAAGTTGGCGGGCAATTTCTTCAGCTGCCTCGAGGTTGTTCTTGGTAACCGTCTCTTCAAGGTTTCCACCTTTACCGATGAACTTTCCAGTGTTTACATCGATAACCACCATAGCTTCGGTGCGATCTATAACTAGAGAGCCACCTGATGGAAGATAAACCTTACGATCCAAAGCTTTTGCTAACTGCTCATCGACACGGTTTTCTGTGAAGAGATCTTTCACTCCAGTCCACTTCTCAATTTTCGAGATTAGCTCTGGTGCAATGTGGCCAAGGTAGTTATTGATATCTTCCCAAGCGCCATCACCTTGAACAGTAAGCTTGCGGAAATCCTCATTGAAGATATCGCGAATTACTCGAACAGTTAGATCAGGTTCCCCGTAAAGCAAGGTTGGAGCATTGACGCTTGTGCTCTCAGACTTTTTCTTGATGTCTTCCCATTGTGCTTTCAATCTAACAACATCACGGGTCAACTCTTCATCAGATGCACCTTCAGCAGCAGTACGTACGATGACGCCCTCTTCATCTGAAATTAATCCTTTGAGAATATCCTTTAGGCGAGCACGCTCTGAGTCCGGTAGGCGACGGGAAATTCCGCTCATTCCGCCACCAGGTACATAAACTAGATATCGACCTGGTAATGAAATCTGACTGGTTAAACGTGCACCTTTTTGTCCAATTGGATCCTTGGTGACCTGCACCAAAACTGATTGTCCGGTTTTCAAAACCTTTTCAATTTTGCGCTCTTGGTTATCAGTTAAACCTGCTGCATCCCAGTTCACTTCGCCGGCATATAGAACCGCGTTGCGACCTTTGCCGATATCGACGAAAGCAGCCTCCATTGATGGCAAAACATTTTGAACCTTACCTAAATAAACATTGCCTACATAGGAGATATTGCTATTGCGATTTACATAATGTTCAACTAAAACATTGTCTTCCAAAATTGCAATCTGAGTACGATCACCTTGTTGGCGCACCAACATCTCACGATCAACTGATTCTCGCCTTGCCAAGAACTCTGCATCGGTCAATATGGTTCCGCGACGACGGTTCTCACGGTAATCAGATTTGTAATCGTTGTAGCGATGACGTTCGCGGCCACGATCTCTATCGCGATCACGGAAACGACGGTCATTGCGTCCACCTCGATCGTTGCGATCAAAGTTCTTGCGTTCTCTAGCCGGCTTCTCTTGGGTCGGGCGAGATTCACGCACTTTAACAACTGTTACTACGCCATCCTCTTCAACAGTCTCCCCTGGAGTAACACCATCAGAGCCAGAGCGACGACGGCGGCGGCGCTTTTTAAATGCAACTGAGGTCGCTGAATCTTCATCCTCAGCAGGTGTTGTCGGGTTTTCAGAAACCTGATCCTCGCCACCCTCCTTGTCGGAGCGACGTCGTCCACGGCCACCACGTCTGCGACGACGGCGGCGGTTTTCATTTTCGCTCTCAGATTCGGCGATGTTCTCTGAAGCTTTTTTAGCAGGAGCTTTTGCGGCTTTAGCTTTAGGAGCAGCGGCAGCGACTGGTGCAGCTTGGAAGATTGGAGCAGGAATAACACCTGTCGCCTTACTCTTCTTTTCTGCAGGCTTTTCTGCGCTCTTGTCTGAAGTTTTGGCAGCTGTCTCTTTTGGAGCGGCTTTCTTTACAGCGCGCTTACGCACTTTTTTTGGCTCATCAGCCATACGATCAAATCCTTTTTATCTTCTAGAAAGTTTCCTAGTTAATGACCTTGCGATCATTATTAAAAAAATCTCTGGTGGCGCCTCTATCTGGATCAGCCGACCGCACCTAAAGAGCGGTCCTAGCGACCTCGAGATCATGAGGCGATTCGAACCCCCGAAGTATGACAGAACCGAGGTCAGTGGGCCTAATCTGAGCGTGAATCTAACTAGCGTGTTCGCTGGTAAACATTTTGCAGCAAACCTACCCCGATGAGGTTGGCGAACATACTTGAGCCGCCATATGAAAGAAATGGCAATGGAACACCGGTCATCGGCATTAACCCCATAGTCATTCCGATATTTTCAAAGATTTGGAATGAGAACCAAGCAATAACACCGACGCAAACCATGCGGCCAAATAAATCATTGGTACGGCGTGCAATGGAAAAAGCCCGCATCAGAATCACAAAGTACAAAGCGAGAATGAGACCAGCTCCTAGAAAACCTAACTCTTCTCCCGCAACGGTAAAGATGAAGTCGGTTTGTTGTTCAGGAACAAATCTGCCATTAGTTTGTGGGCCATCGAACAAACCTTTTCCAAACAATCCGCCTGAGCCAATTGTTATGCGAGCTTGTCTAAGTTGATAACCACTGGCTTGTGGATCAGCATTCGGATCCACAAAAGAACGTAAGCGATTTAATTGGTATTCACTTACCTCTCCACTCGCAACCGCTAGATAGGCTCCGGTAATCCCTAATGTAATCAGACCCAAAACCCAACGCAGTCCTGCACCAGAGACGGCGATCATCGTAATAACGCATGCCGAAATAATCAGCACGGTTCCTAGATCAGGCTGCAGAACAATTAACAGAACAGGAACCGCTGCTACGCCTAGGGATTGAACTACCTGTTTGTTTGTTGGAGCATCATTATTAGCAATTCTTTCGGAGAGAATTAAAGCCATTCCAATAATTATCGAAATCTTTGCAAGTTCGGCAGGCTGAATCTGAAACCCACCTGGAAAAGAGATCCATGATCGCGCGCCGTTAACAGTGGATCCCAAACCTGGAATCAAAACGATAATCAAGCCCAAAACACCCAGCCCCCAAACCACAGGGGTGTATGCCCTCAATAACCTGTAATCAATGATGGTGGTTCCGTAAGCCAGAGCGATGCCAATAACTACATTTATTAACTGTCTTTTCAGGTAATACTCGGGATCTAAACCATTAGAGGCGAACCAATCTCGGGTAGCGGCGTAGACCAGAATAATGCCCATTAACAAAAGTAGAAGTACAGAAACATTCAAGGTTCGATCCGAGCCAGCAAAAAAAGCTGGTCGATCTTTTCCTTTAGAGCCAATATTCAGGTGAGTTGCCATATTTATGAAATCGCTCCTTTTGATGAATCAATATATGGCAAACGGTTCGGGATTCCATTTGGGAAGATTGCTTTCTTCCCATTTGTGCCAAAGATATGTTCGTAGATTCTTCTTACACCGACACCACTAGTACTCGCGCCAAAGCCTCCCTGACTCACCATCATGACGACAGCATATTGAGGATTTTTGGTAGGGGCGTATGAAGCAAACCATGAAGTATCATCTTTAGCAGATCCATCTAAATTTCTTCCAAATACTTGACCGGTACCGGTCTTGCCACTTACCTCAACTCCTAAACCAGCAAAAGCGCCCGTCGCTGTTCCAGAGGTTACTACCGCTCGAAGTGAGTTTTGTAAAAACTTTAAGGTTGATTTCTTTACCGGCAATTCACCTGAGTATTTTGTCGGGAAACTCTTAACAACTTTACCGTTTGGTTGGACGATGGCTTTAGCTATTTGAGGAACAACCAAGCGACCATCACGCGCTAATGCAGAATACATGACCGCCATCTGTATGGGCGTCATTAAAGTATCACCTTGACCAATGGAGAAATTCACCATGTCGCCGGCGCGGACTTTGTCACCATCAAGACAGTTCTCTCTTGCTATCTCAATTAAATATGCAGTTAGCTGGGACTTCTTGGCCCGCTTTTCATAGTTGCAGTAAAAATCCTTGTTTTGCTCGTACCAGTTCTGTTTCCACTCACGATTAGGGAGCCTGCCGCTAATCTCAGATGGCAGGTCAATTCCAGTTCTTTTTCCTACCCCAAAACCGGCTGCAGCTTTGAATAAATAATCATTTGGATTGGCCTTTGGCTTTAATCCACCATCTCTAACCCATTCGTCATAGGCAATCTGATACCAAATTGAGTCACAAGAGATAGCCATTGCTTTAGTCATATCAATCATCCCAGCAGCTTTGCTATCAAAGTTTTTAAATACCCGGGTGCCGATTTCAACACTAGACGGGCAGTCATACTTAGTCTTGAGGCTATAGCCAGCATCAACCGCGGCTGAAAGAGAAATAACTTTGAAGGTAGAAGCAGGCGCGAATCCACCCTGAATTGCGCGTGAAAGTGCTGGGACTCCAGATTGTGCACTAAATAGTTCGCTGGCCTGCTTTACGGTAATACCGTTCTCCCAAATATTTAAATCGTAATCTGGGTAGGAAGCCATGGCCAGGACTCCACCAGTTTTAATGTCCAAAACAATTGCTGCTCCAGCATCACCGCGGCGACCAGCTGCTTTAGCCCGCAATACCGCATTCTTTAGCTCTTCTTCGACAGCAGCTTGCAACTTGGCATTTATGTGAACGATTAAGTGATTTCCAGGAACGGCCGGCGTATTACGCGACTCCTGAGTTACCGCTTCCTTACGATCAACTATGACTGTTCTGACTCCAGCAGTTCCGCGTAAGAAACGATCATAAACTGACTCTAGTCCCGCTTTACCTTTGAACTCATTTCGGTAATAGCGGATTCCTTTGTCATTATTTAAATCAGCCTCTGTTATCGGGCCAACATAACCTAGGACATGTGTGGCGCGTTCACCTGCCAAAGATGGGTAGTACCGAATCGAAACCGGCTGAGCATCGATTCCAGGGAATAGATCTGATTGCTCCAAGATACTCAAGACTTGATTTTCACTTGCCTCTTTAGTGACTGGAATTGGCTGGTAGCGATTGCCATTCCAGCAGCCGTTACGTTGATCACTGGGAAGTTCAGGACATAGACGGGTCCTGAGATAAACATCTTCATAATTCAATTTCAAAACATTGGAAACTCGCCGCAAAACTGATTTTCCTTGATCCTCCAACTTATCTAATACGGAGCGATCTGCGGTAACCATCAAGCCCGCCTTATTTGTCGCAAGCAGATTTCCCTCGTTATCAACAATCAAACCCCTCAATGCCGGGGTGACAATGTCACGACTCTGAATATCTAGTGCGGCTTGTTGATATCTAGGGCCATCTGCAACTTGAAGGTAAAAGAGTCTGCCGAACAGAGCCAACATCAATGAAACCACAAGAATTTGGACGACAATTAAACTTAAAGTTGAGCGATCTCTCATCTAGCGATTCCTGGCAGTCAAAGTTGCCCGATAAAGTTTGATTGAAATTGGCGCATAAAGTGGTGAGAGCAAAAAGGTCCAAACAGCGTTTCCAAAGAGCTCTCTCAAAATATAGCTGGCTGATCCAACCTCTTGGCCGAGAATAGCTCCCGATACCAAGAACATCACTGAAGCAACAAAGCTACCAAATACTGCGACCACACTAATTGTTATTGGACTTAAATCTGAATCCAATGCAGCTCTTACATTATTGGCGATTAGATAGGCAACGACAGTAAATACAAAACTCCATAACCCAAATGGTGCCTCCAGAGTCGGGGATAAATCCGCAATAAAGCCGGCGATGAAGCCCGTAGCAACAGCAGAACCTCTCTCCTCCTGCATAATCCAAACAATGAAAAAAGCTAAGTACAAAGAAAATCCACCAACAAGAAAGCTCACTCGATTAATCAAGGCTTCCTGAAGCAAGAAAAGTAATCCGAATACCGCCACAATTCCGGGAACTCGATTAAAGGTCATGTGCTTACTCCGAAGGAGTTGGCTCTGGTGTAACAAATACGGTCACGGTTGGTGCCGGCTTTGGCGCTCTGGGAACTAAGGCATCCCCCGGATCTCCTGCAACTGCATTCAATACAACACTTACTACACCCAAGCTATCGAGATTTACAAAACCTTCAACACGTCCCTGTTTTGTTAACTGTCCTGCTGAGCTCTCTACAAATGAAACTTTGCCAACTGGAACCCCAGGAACAAATGGGCGATCGCCAGAGCTGCCACGCGATAGCAAAACATCTCCAACCTTTATTTGTCCTGTTGCGCTTAACATTTCTATCGTAAATCGATTATCTCCGCCACCACTCAAAATACCCATATCTTGCGTACCAGCAACTCTTACTCCAACACGGAAGGATGGATCGCTCATAAGCAAGATAACCGCAGAGTTTGAGGTTGTTGATTTAACAACACCTACCAAGCCACTTGTAGCAATTACCGTCATATCTCTTTTAACTCCAGATTTAGAGCCTTTGTCAATAACAATGGTCTCACCGAAAGTCGCTGTTCCGCCTCGTGTTAATACCCGCGCAGCAACTACTTTCAATCTCGCCTGTCCCGCTAAATCAAGCACCCCTTTTAATTGCTCTAGCTCCCCAACAATATTCTCATTGAGAATCAATTGGGATTTGAGCCGCTCATTTTCCTCTTTTAGATTATCAATCTTGGATTGGGTTCGCCCTAGATTTGTAATGTCATCAAATAAATTACCTAGTGGTGAAACTATTGAACTGCCAGCTTTTTGGAATGGAGCAAGTACAGCCTGAACTCCCGATCTGATTGAAGTTATTATGCTAACTCCACGTAAATCTAGAGTGATCAAAAACAAAGAGGTAACCAAAAGCGAAATCCACAGAAGTCGCGTGCGATTTGAACCTCTAGCTGGCATGAGCTACCTAGCGTCGTGGTTCAGAGATTAAAACTTTTTCTAACGCTTCAAACTCTTCAACACATTTGCCAGATCCTTCAACAACCGCATTCAGAGGTCGTTCAGCAATATGAATTGGCATGTTGGTTTCGTGGCGTAATCTCTCATCAAGACCCTTAAGAAGTGCCCCACCACCAGTAAGTACGATTCCGCGATCCATAAGATCGGCGGCCAACTCCGGTGGAGTCTTATCTAGGGTGTTCTTAACCGCATTAACAATGGCGTTAACCGGCTCCTCCAAGGCTTTTCTAATGTCTTCAGATGAAACCACGATTGTCTTTGGAAGTCCGGTCGCAAGATCTCGACCGCGAATCTCTGCATCTGGTTCATCGCGCAATGGGTAGGCAGAACCGATCGCCATTTTGATTTCTTCTGCGGTCCGCTCACCAAGCATCAGTGAGAACTCTTTCTTTACCCAATTAATAATCGCCTGATCCAACTCATCTCCGCCAACACGGATGGAAAGAGCTGAAACAATTCCACCTAAGGAAATAACAGCAACTTCCGTAGTGCCGCCACCAATGTCTACCACCATATTTCCAGTTGGTTCATGGATGGGTAAACCAGCCCCGATAGCTGCGGCCATTGGCTCCTCAATAATGTAAACCTTGCGTGCGCCGGCTTCATAACCAGCATCTTTTACCGCTCTTTGCTCAACACCGGTAATTCCAGATGGCACGCAGATAACTATGCGTGGTTTGGCCAGATAAGTGCGCTTATGAACCTGGCGAATAAAATACTTAATCATCAATGCGGTTGTGTCGAAGTCTGCAATAACACCATCTTTAAGTGGGCGAATTGCAACGATGCTTCCTGGGGTACGGCCAATCATCTTCTTTGCTTCAGTACCAACAGCCAAAACTGCGCCTGTATCTTGATTTACCGCAACCACGCTGGGCTCATTTAGCACGATTCCTTTGCCGCGAACGTAGACCAAAGTATTTGCAGTACCTAGGTCAATCGCCATATCGCGACCTAGAAAGGTCCAACGGTTCATTTGATTTGCCATCGTTTTTGCTCCTTACAGGTTGGGGAAGAAAATCTTTATCTCACGTTCAGCGGACTCTGGTGAATCAGATCCGTGGACGATGTTTTGGACAACCTTTGTTCCTTGATCTCTAGCCAAGTCACCGCGAATTGATCCTGGTGCAGCGGTAGTGGGATCTGTGGTTCCAGCTAAAGATCTAAAACCTTCGATAACTCTCTCTCCTTCTGCAATCATCGCGACGATTGGACCAGAAAGCATGAACTCCATAAGTGGTTCATAAAAAGGTTTTCCTTCATGCTCTGCGTAATGCGCTGCTAATGTGTTGCGGTCGGCCTGCAGCATTCGCAATGCAGATACTTTGTATCCCTTACCCTCAACTCTAGAAATAACTTCACCGACTAAACCACGACGCACACCATCAGGCTTAACTAAAATTAGAGTGCGCTGTACTGAAGAACTGGTTGAGGAAGTTGAATTAGCCACGGGGGCAGTCTATTGCGTTTTCTCTCTCTCGCTAAATGCGGCCCGGGCGGCCTCACCCTTTCGCCCTAGGAGTATGGCGGCCACCCAAAGCCCCATAAATAAAGCACCCAGGAAGAACATCGTAAATACAAAAAACCCATAGCCGATCATGGCAAATTGGGTAATCCATCCAAGTGTCCAACCAAATTTGGATTTCAAGGTGCCTGAGGAAATCAAAGCAAAAAATGCAATTATGCCAGCTGACCAAAATGCAGCCGGACCCAAATTAGCGGCGGTCAAATCTTTTGCAACTAGAACTGCAAATCCAATTACAAAGATCTCCATAATCAAAACACTTCGCGCCAACATTCTCATAATTTTTTTTCCTTCATGCGCCGAATTATGCCTCGGGATTCTCCAGCAGTCACAACTGAACCTGCAATAAGTACAGCTGCGTTTAACTCATTCACAGCGTTTTCTAATTTTGCTTGTTCAATCGCTGCGCTAATTGCATCAGATAGAGATTCGATAGCAACAACTCGCTTGGCTCCAAACACCTGTTGTGCTCTTGAAAGAAGCTCTTCCAAATCAGCTGCACGATGTGATGTGTTGCGAGATACGATAACTTGAGAAACTGCATCCTCTAATTCTTCAAATATCCCGTCGACATCCTTGTCTCCCATTGGAGCAATTACCGCGATAATTGACTCGAAGTCAAACTCTTCCTTTAGGGTCTTTCGCAACGAAGCGGCGCCATGGGGATTGTGAGCAGCATCAATAATCACTGTGGGATTGCGCATTATGACTTCACATCTTCCAGGTGAGGTGGCATTTGCAAAGGCCTCCCGAACAACACCTTCATCCAATTTACTTTCACCAGCAAAAGCCTCGACCGCAGCTAAAGCGGTCGCAGCATTGGAGGCTTGATGCGCTCCATGTAAAGGAAGGAAAAGATCATCGTAATCACCATAAATTCCCGCGATTGAAATCAATTGTCCGCCAACGGCTAAAGCCCGACTCTTCACTGAATACTCAATGCCTTCACGCAATGGAGTCGCATCAACCTCTGCACATTTATGCATCAAAATCGGGGCCACCTCAGGCTCCTGTCTTGCCAAGACCGCAAATGAGTGAGGTTTGATAATTCCTGACTTTGTTAATGCAATCTTTTCTAAGGTATCTCCTAAATACTCCATGTGATCAAAACCGATTGGGGTAATAACTGAAACCGCTGCATTAATAACATTGGTGGAATCCCATTCTCCACCCATGCCACACTCAAATATTCCAACATCAACGGGATATTCAGCAAAAGCCACAAAAGCTAGCGCACACATTGATTCAAAAAAAGAAAGTTTGTTTGGCATCCGGGAATCAATTAGATCTAAGTACAAGGCTATGTCGTTATAGGTAGCAATCATTCCTTCCGCCGAAATTGGTTCACCGTTTATCGAAACTCGTTCTAGAAAGCTCTCTAGATGAGGGCTTGTGAATCGTCCGGTTCGCATTCCCAATTCAAAGCACAATGAGTCGATTAACCGAGTCGTAGTTGTTTTTCCATTTGTGCCCGCAATGTGAATAGTTGGGTAAGACAGCTGAGGCGAGCCGAGCGCGTCAGCTAAGGCCGCGATTCGATCTAGAGTGGGAGCGATACGGGTTTCTGGCCAGCGATTCAATAATGCTTTCTCTATTGCATCGAGACGCTGTAAATCATCCTGTGATGTCATTGTTGTGGCAGTGCTGCGAGTAAAGCGTTAATGCGGTTGATTTCCGATTCACAAAACTCCATACGCTCGCGGATGGTATTAACAACCTCCATTGGAGCTTTAGCCATAAAATTTTCATTCTCTAACTTAACTTTTGCCGTAGCTTGATCTTTCTTGATCGCTTCAAGGTCTTTGGTCAGACGCGCGCGCTCTGCTTTGACATCAATACTGCCCGTTAAATCAAAGTGGACTACAAACTCTCCAACTTCAATCTTGGCTGATGGATTGAACTGCGCAGCTGGGTCATCCAGTTTTACTAAAAAGCGCAATGAGGACTCATATTGGGCCAATGCGCCCTGCATGCCTTCAATCTTTGCCGCGATACGAGCAGAGGTCTTAATCCCTTGCTCACTTCGGAATCTTCTAATCTCCGTAATCAACCTTTGCATATCACCGACGACGGCAATAGCTTCAGCATCACTCTGTGCAGATTGTGGCTTGGGCCAGGAAGCTACTACTAGAGATTCACCACCGGTGAGTGAACACCAAAGCGCTTCTGAAAGGAAAGGCATCGTCGGATGCATCAAGCGCAGTAATTGATCTAGAACATAACCTAAGACTCTGCGGGTTTTCTCTGCTTCGGCGCCACCTTTTGCGAAGCTGTCTTTGATTAACTCTAGATACCAGTCACAGACCTCATCCCAAGCAAAGTGGTAAATCTCTTCGCAACCTTTAGCGAATTCGAAACTTTCATAAAGACGATCGGTATTGGAAATCGTTTCATCAAGTCTTGAGAGAATCCATCTGTCAATGTGATTCAACTCTGATCTATCAGGAAGTGGTCCTTCTACAGTCGCACCATTCATCATTGCAAATCTGGAAGCGTTCCAAACCTTTGTCGCGAAGTTTCTTGATCCAGCAATCCACTCCTCCGCCAAAGCCTGATCAGTTCCTGGATTTGCACCTCTAGCTAATGTAAACCTCAAAGCATCGGAGCCATACTTATCCATAAACTCCAAGGGATCAACGGTATTTCCACGAGACTTACTCATCTTCTTGCCATGTTTATCGCGCACCAAACCATGCAATGCAATTACTTTGAATGGTGGAACCCCATCCATTGCAAACAAACCAAATAACATCATTCGCACAACCCAGAAAAAGAGAATGTCATATCCGGTAACTAGAACACTGGTCGGATAAAACTTATTTAAGTCATCGCTGTTATTGGGCCAACCCAAGGTTGAAAATGGCCACAATGCAGAGGAAAACCAGGTGTCTAAAACATCAGGATCTTGGTTGTAACCAGCTGGTGCTTCTTCGCCGGGACCAACAACAACGACCTCACCATTTGGACCGTACCAAACTGGAATTCTGTGACCCCACCACAATTGCCGTGAGATACACCAGTCATGCATGTTGTCTACCCATTCAAAATAACGGGGCTCCATAGAGACTGGATCAATCTTTACCTTGCCATCGCGCACCGCATCTCCCGCTGCCTTGGCGAGCGGCGCAACTTTTACAAACCATTGTTTAGAAAGTCGTGGCTCAACGGTGGTATCGCAGCGAGAGCAATGTCCAACAGCGTGCATGTATGGACGCTTTTCAGAAACAACTCGACCCATACTGCGTAGTTTTTCTACAACTGCCTTGCGCGCATCAAAGCGATCCATGCCATCAAACTCGGTGCCAGTTCCTGACATAACGCCATGCTCATTCATAATCACAATTAATGGAACGTTGTGGCGCATTCCCATTTCAAAGTCATTTGGATCATGAGCTGCGGTTACTTTGACCGCACCGGTTCCAAACTCTGGTTCTACAAGTTCGTCAGCGATTATCGGGATCATGCGATCAACTAGCGGAAGTAGAACCTTCTTGCCAATTAAATGCTTATAGCGCTCATCATCTGGATGTACTGCGACAGCACCATCGCCCAACATAGTTTCTGGACGTGTGGTTGCAACGGTAATTCCGATTTCATCATCGCCGTAACGGACTTGTACGAACTCGCCTGCATCATCGCTGTGATCAACCTCAATATCTGACAAGGCGGTTAAACAACGTGGACACCAGTTAATAATTTTTTCAGCGCGGTAAATCAAACCGGCATCGTAAAGTCTCTTGAAAATAGTAAGTACTGCTTGGGATAAGCCTTCATCCATCGTGAATCGCTCACGGTTCCAATCAACGCTGTCGCCCAAACGTTTCATCTGTCCCAGAATCGCTCCGCCAGATTCTGCTTTCCAAGCCCAAACCTTTTTTACAAACTCTTCACGCCCTAGATCATGTCTAGATTTTCCCTGCGCCGCTAATTGTTTCTCAACAACATTTTGTGTCGCGATACCAGCGTGATCCATGCCCGGAAGCCACAAAGTTTCAAAACCCTTCATCCGCTTCATTCGAGTCAAGAGATCTTGAATTGAGTGATCTAGCGCGTGGCCTATATGCAAACTTCCGGTGACATTTGGAGGTGGGATAACAATGCAGAAAGGTGGTTTGTCTGATTTTGAATCTGCGGTGAAATATCCAGCATCAATCCATTTTTGGTAGAGCGGACCCTCAATTTCACTAGGCGAAAATTGTGCGGGTAGCTCTGACATAAGGCGTGATACTACCGAGTGTTAAGCGGTCTTCTCTTCCCCACGTTTGTTGGATCGCTTTACGCTGTTAGGGCCGCGCTCAACATATGTAGGTGCTACTTTGGAAAGTATTACCTCAGGGGTAACGATGACTTTTCCGATTTCCTTCTTGCTTGGCACTTCATACATAACTGGCAGCAAAATCTCTTCCATAATGGCGCGCAAACCACGAGCTCCGGTTCCACGGGCAATAGCTTGGTCTGCAATTACCTCGAGGGCCTCGTGAGTAATCTCGAACTCAACCTCGTCCATTTCAAAAAGATGTTGATATTGACGGACCAAAGCGTTTTTTGGCTCAGTAAGGATCTGCAACAAAGCTGCACGATCTAAATTCTCAACTGAGGTAACAATTGGCAAACGGCCAATGAACTCTGGAATCATGCCGAACTTCAACAGATCCTCTGGCATTACATCTGCAAATGGATCATTGGTCTGCTTATCTTTTTCACTCTGCAGAGTGGCATTGAAACCAACACCAGCTTTGCCTTTACGGCCCTCGATAATTTTCTCTAATCCGGCGAATGCACCACCAACAATAAACAAAACATTTGAGGTATCAATTTGAATGAACTCTTGATGCGGATGTTTGCGTCCACCTTGTGGTGGAACTGATGCTGTTGTTCCCTCAAGAATCTTTAGCAACGCCTGCTGAACACCTTCACCAGAAACATCTCGGGTAATCGATGGGTTTTCACTCTTACGTGCCACCTTATCGATTTCATCGATGTAAATAATTCCCTGCTCCGCTTTCTTTACATCAAAGTCTGCGGCTTGAATCAACTTCAAAAGAATATTTTCTACATCTTCTCCAACATAACCAGCTTCAGTTAAAGCGGTGGCGTCAGCGATTGCGAATGGGACATTAAGCATTCTGGCCAGGGTCTGAGCAAGAAGTGTTTTGCCGCAACCGGTGGGGCCCAATAAAAGAATATTGCTCTTAGAAAGTTCGACACCGTCTTCACGATGACGATCGCCGGCTTTGATGCGCTTGTAATGGTTATATACCGCGACGGAAAGAGATTTCTTGGCACGATCCTGACCAATTACATATTGATCTAGGAAGTCATAAATTTCTTGTGGCTTCGGTAGCTCTTTAAAGCCTTCGGAGGAGGCTTCAGATAATTCATCCTCGATGATTTCATTACAGAGATCGATACATTCATCGCAAATATAGACGCCAGGTCCGGCGATTAACTTCTTGACCTGCTTCTGGGTCTTGCCACAGAAGGAACACTTGAGAAGATCGCCGCTTTCACCGATGCGAGTCACTGAACGCCTACTTTCTTTAGGGAAGGCACATATCGTAAATCGCCATGCATCAACCATGTGGGCGAAACATGTTCGCCCTGAGAGTAATTAACTACTTCTTAGATGATGCTTTGCGTGAAGCGAGGATTTGGTCGACGAGCCCATACTCAACAGCTTCAGCTGAGGTAAGAATCTTGTCACGTTCAATATCTTTCCCAATCTCCTCTTTTGACTTCTTAGAGTGTTTGGAAAGCATTTCCTCGAGAAGTTCACGCATACGCAAAACCTCTCGTGCCTGAATCTCAATGTCAGAACCCTGTCCGCCACCTTCGCTGTAAGGCTGGTGAATCAAGATTCGGGAGTGCTCCAACGCATAACGCTTGCCGGCCGTTCCACCTGCAAGCAGTACAGCAGCAGCTGATGCGGCCTGTCCCAAGCAAATTGTCATCACATCTGGGCGAACAAACTGCATAGTGTCATAAATTGCGGTTAGTGCTGTGAATGATCCGCCAGGTGAGTTGATGTACATCATGATGTCGCGATCAGGATCCATAGATTCAAGGGTCAACAACTGAGCCATTACATCGTTAGCGACAGTGTCATCAATTCCCTGTCCGAGGAAAATAATGCGCTCTTCAAATAACTTTGTATAAGGATCTAATCTCTTGTATCCGTATGCGGTGCGCTCTTCAATTGTTGGGAGCACATAACGATTGTGAATGTCATTTATTTTCATCGCGCGGTTCCGCCACTTCCTGATACCTGTCCAGCTGACTTAACTACATGATCTACAAAGCCATACTCTTTTGCTTCTTCTGCAGTGAACCAACGATCACGATCTGAATCTGTAGTGATGGTCTCCATCTTTTGACCTGTGTGATGAGCAATTAACTCCGCCATTTTCTTCTTAGTAAATGACATCTGCTCGGCTTGAATCTTGATATCTGATGCGGTTCCACCAATTCCACCAGAAGGTTGGTGCATCATGATGCGCGCATGAGGCAATGCATAACGCTTGCCTGGCGCACCAGCACACAACAAGAATTGGCCCATAGATGCAGCAAGTCCCATGGCAACTGTTGCAACATCGTTCTTGATGTATTGCATAGTGTCGTAAATCGCCATTCCCGCAGAGATAGAACCTCCGGGAGAGTTAATGTATAGGTAGATATCTTTTTCAGGATCTTCAGCAGCTAGTAGCAACATCTGAGCTGCAATTGCATTTGCCATTGTGTCTTCAACGACAGAGC
>JBEAXZ010000009.1:0-15177 GCA_041159565.1 Actinomycetota bacterium
GGTAGATCCCGCTTGTTTCTCAACTGATTTATCTTTCCAATCACTTGGAATTGGTAGCCATGGCTTACCGGAGGTAAATCCAAACTGGCTTTGAGTTGAGTTCCAAGGCAAAGGAACTCTAGCGCCATCACGACCTTTGTCTACGCCCTTGGTTCTAAAGAAAACTGGATCTTGTCGATCTTGATCTGACAAAGGTGCATCAGGAAGTCCTAACTCCTCACCCTGAAAAACATAAACGCCTCCAGGTAGTGCATGAGTAAGCAGAGCAATAGCACGCGCTTTTCGCTCTCCTGATTCTGCTCCCCCCATTCGAGTGACCAAGCGAGGTGAATCGTGATTGGAAAGCACCCAGGTCGGTGGAGCTGAAACTGCAGCGACCTCCTGCAATGTTTTATCAACAGCGCCTGCTAAAAACTCCGCATCCCATTCTGCTATTAGGAAATCAAAGTTGAAAATCTGATGCAATTCATCAGCTCTTACATAAAGCGTTGCCCTCGAGCTGGGATGAACCCAAGCCTCCGCGACACTCATTCGATCATCGGGGTATGAATCAAAAATTTTGCGCCACTTTCGATAAATTTCATGAACTCCATCCCGATCAAAAAACGGTACATCAGAGAGCAGTGATTCTCTTTGCTCTCGTGGCATGTCGCTAACATCAAGCCGCAAAGCTCGGGTAAGACCTTCAGGATCTCGATGATCCCGCAAAATCTCATCTTTTACTAAGCCATGTGCAACATCAATCCGAAATCCATCTACCCCTTTATCAAGCCAGAATCTCAAACTCTCTTCGAAATCTTTATGTACATCCTCATTTTTCCAATTTAGATCGGCTTGTGTTGAATCAAATAGATGTAGGTACCACTGACCAGGACTCCCATCTATTTCTGTAACCCGACTCCAAGCAGGTCCGCCGAAAATCGAGCACCAATTATTTGGCGGAATTTCTCCTTCGTTGCCTCGCCCATCAAAAAAATGAAAACGGTCACGTTCTTTAGAACCAGGCTTGGAATTTAGAGCTGCTTTAAACCAAACGTGCTCAGTTGAAAAGTGATTTGGAACGATATCTACGATTACTCGTAATCCGAGCTTGTGAGACTCTTCAATTAGTGTATCTGCATCAGACATTTTGCCAAATCTGGGATCGACATCCCTTGGGTTTGAAACATCATATCCGCCGTCTTTATTTGGCGAGGTGTAGAACGGGCTCAGCCAAATCGCATCAACTCCTAACTCTTTCAAGTAAGGCAATCGTGAAATGACTCCAGGAAGATCTCCTTCTCCATCACCATTGGAATCCTGAAAAGATCTCGGATAAATCTGATAGATGGCGGCTTCCTTCCACCACAGCAAAGATTTTCTGTTCACTGGATTCACCTTGTTACTCTTAAATATCTAACCTGCGAGTTGAGTCTCTAACTACCAATGTCGTCGGCAAAGTTAAAGAATGGGATTCACTCTTCGGAGACTTCAATCGTTCCATTATTGACCACGCCGCCATTTCACCCATCAATTGAACGGGTTGCTCAATCGTAGTTAAATCGGAAAACTCAGCCATTTCATGGCCATCAAAGCCGATTATTGAGATGTCATCTGGCACCTTCAAACCATTTCTTCGAATTGCCTGCAGTGCTCCCAACGCCATTTCATCTGATTGAGCAAAGATTGCTGTTGGACGATCTGGTCGGGCCAATAAATCATCCATTGCCCTACTAGCGCCGTACATAGTGAAATCGCCATAAACCTCGCGTGACGGTTTCCACTCTAAACCACTCTCAGCCAATACCTGCATAAAGCCATTTCTGCGATCTTGCGGAACGCTGAACCCAAAAGGATCATCTGGGCGTCCGGAGATTAAACCAATCTTTTTATGGCCAAGATTTACGAGGTGTTGAGTTGCGGTTCGGGCGCCAGCAACATCGTCAATTGCAACGCTTGAACAATCCGCGTGATGCATTCCTACTAATGCAATTGGAATACCTAGTCCCAGCATCGATTCAAACTCTTCTTCCGTGGGTGGCAAGCTGATAACAACCAATGCATCAACTCGCCCTTTCAACAATTGATGTTGAAATAGCCTTTCCCTTCCCTTCATTTGAGAGAAGTTGTAGAGCAGGAGATCTAAACCAGCCTCACGTAAAGCTTGTTCAGCGCCATTGATAACCTGAGCGAAATACCAACGGGAAATGTATGGAGCTACAACTCCGACTGAATTGGTTCGGCCAAAAATAGATTTGGCGGTTGATTGTGGAATCGCATAATTCAATTTTTCGGCAGCATTCAAAATCTTGTTTCGAGTCTCAGGATTAACATGATGCAAACCTCGCAGAGCCCGAGATACGGTTGCTATGGAAACCCCAGCTTCTGTGGCGACCTCTTTAATGCCAACTTTTCCGTTACTCACCACTCACCTCCATCCCTGCAAAAGCTTTTTTTAACGCTGCAATCGACCGCAAGTGGCTAAAAATAGACTGCAAAACTGAAAAAGACTAGAGCTTTCTGAAAATTTACACTGCTAGCCTGCGGTTTATGTCCCAGAGGTTACCTAGTGCGCGGAAGATCGCATCCCACATTATTCAAGTAAACCCCCGGTTTGAGGTGGTAATCGAGCGCTCTGGGTTCTGCACTATCGGTACTAAAGTTGATAAGCGCTCAACTGCCGGAACAAACTCAAATAAAAGACGAGAATCAAACTTTGCTTCCCTGGCCTCTTCAATTCTCTCGCAACAGCTCTCCACGAAAGCCGCTGCAACAATCATCGGTCGAGTAGAGGAAATTTGCGGGGGAAGCTTACAAGCCAAGAAATTGGCTGAAGTATCTGCCGCAAAATTGCGAGCAGCGGGCTGCTCCAATTCAAAAGCTCGCGCGGTCAGAGAGTTGGCAGATGCAACTCTAAGTAACCAAATTCCAATGAGAAATCTGCATCGTTTAAGTGATCAAGAGATCATGGAACATCTTTTGCCGATGTATGGAATTGGTACATGGACTGTCGAGATGTTTCTGATGTTTCAACTAGAGAGAGTTGATGTTTGGCCAGTTGGAGATTTAGGGGTTCGTAGAGGTTGGGAGCGTATTCATCGCATGCGCGATGAGATTACTCCGGAGGCGTTATCCAAAAAAGGAGAGTCATACTCTCCTTATCGCAGCCATGTAGCTTGGTATTGCTGGAGAGCGAATGAGGTTTTGTCGGCCAAGAGCTAGATAGCGAATGCAACTATGTGTTTTTGGGCTCCAACACCAAAGCAACTGAGTTTATGCACCAACGTTGATCGGTTGGAACCGCATATCCCTCACCTTCAAATACATGTCCAAGATGTGAGCCACATGCGGCACAGCGCACCTCTGTGCGAATCCTAGGCGCAAGTGAACGGTCCTCTAGAAGGATTACCGCATCATCCTTTGTTGGCGCATAAAAAGAGGGCCAACCACAGCCGGAATGGAACTTTTCATCACTTCTAAATAGCTCAGCGTTACATGCTTTACATTTATAAACACCGATAGTTTCAGTTTCATAATACTGGCCAGTGAATGCGACCTCAGTCCCCGCTTTGCGCAAAACTTCATAAGACAGAGAATCTAACTCCTCCTGCAACTTTCCATCATCAACCTGAACCGGAAATGGTTTGCCGGTTAGAGGGTTGATTTTTGGCAAATCTGCACCTGGTTGCATCTTCTCTCCTCTCCTTATTTTGCTACTTTATTTTGCTACTTTGGGAAATGGCACTCCAGTGGAGGAATGACAGTCATATCCATTTGGATTTTTCTCTAAATATCTCTGGTGGTACTCCTCGGCCAGCCAATAAGTGTGTGGCGCAGCATCTTGAATCTCAGTGACAATCTCGCCATAACCTAGTTTCTTTAACTCATCGTTATATAGCTCGCGGGTATTAACTGCGGCAATCATCTGTTCCTCAGTTGTGGTGAAGATTGCACTGCGATATTGGGTCCCTATGTCTCCCCCCTGCTTATTGAGTGAGGTTGGATCATGCATGGTCCAAAACTCCTCTAGCAATCTCTCAAAAGAAATTTGCGCGGAATCAAAAACAACCTCAACGGTTTCGGCATGATTAGTTGTGCCGGTGCAAACCTGTTCATAGCTGGGCGCGGGTCTTGTTCCCCCCATATATCCAACTGAGGTCGAAACTACGCCCGGCATATTCCAGAATCTTCTTTCGGCGCCCCAGAAGCACCCGGTGGCGAAATAGGCTCTCTGCTTCATTTGCGAATCTTCGCATGAACAAACACTGATAATCTTGTCGAAAGCGCCCCCGTAGCTCAGGGGATAGAGCACCGCCCTCCGGAGGCGGGTGCACAGGTTCGAATCCTGTCGGGGGCACTGATCAATGGCGTAATTCACCCTTAAATTTCTCAAATTTCCCTCACAATCCCTTGAGTTAAAAACTTTGACACGGGAGAATTACGCAGTACTTAAGCCCATTCGGGCATCAAGCTCAAACGGTTGATTTCGTTGGCTTGCTGTCTGCTGTTCATGAAAGAGGAACTATGACAATGGATTGGCGTCATCGCTCGGCTTGCCGCGATGAGGATCCTGAGTTGTTCTTCCCAGTTGGAAACACTGGGCCAGCAATTGCACAAATTGAGGAAGCTAAGAAGGTTTGTGCGCGCTGTGAAGTTCGTGAACCATGTTTGCAGTGGGCACTAGAAAGTGGTCAAGATTCTGGTGTATGGGGCGGATTGTCTGAGGATGAAAGACGGGCGATGAAACGACGTGCAGCACGAAATCGTGCCCGCCTTATGGAGAACCAGCCAAACGATTAACCTCTTAGCGATTGATTGGAAACTTGATTCGGAACTCACTTCCTTTTTCCAATTGAATCAGCTCTAAAGAGCCCGCCAATTCATTTTGGGTTAGCGTTTGCACAATCTGCAAACCTAAATTCACTTCATCTAATGTGAAACCCTTCGGAACACCCACTCCATCATCAACGATCGCTACCTGCATAACCTGATCATCTCGCAAAACGTGAACCTCTACCTTGGAACCCTTAGTGGAGACCCCATGTTCTAATGCGTTATGAACTAATTCAGTAACAACCAAAGCTAAGGGGGTCGCAACAAGAGCCGGCACCAAACCAAACTCCCCTACCTTGGAAATTTTGATTTGGCTGGGTCTAGTACTTAGCTCAACAGCGCTCTGCAAAATCTTGTTAATCACTTCATCAAACTGGACCGAGTTTTGGGCGGTGTTTGAAAGGGTTTCATGAACCAAAGCAATAGAAGCTACGCGCCGCACCGCCTCTTCAATTGCAGCACTCGCCGCACCATCTTCAATTCTTCTGGCCTGCAATCTAAGTAAAGCTGAAACCGTCTGAAGATTATTCTTCACTCGATGATGGATCTCTCGAATAGTGGCATCTTTGCTGATTAATGCACGATCTTTTCTACGCAGTTCGGTGACATTGTGGACCAACACCACAGCTCCGATGCGTTTTTCACCTTCGGTGAGTGGAATTGCTAGTAAATCAACAACTCCTCCTGAATTTTCAAATTCAGCACGCCGTAAAGTGCGACCGCTCATAGCGACCTGCCAGTTTTCCTCACGTGGCTGCAGGCCCTCACTCTTTAGGGTCAGCGAGTCAAGAACCTCACCTAACTTGTGACCTTCTAAATCTCTCTCCCATCCAATTCTGCTAAATGCGGAGCGAGCATTTGGGCTGGCAAAAATAATTGAGCCTTCGACATCGAGTCTTACTAATCCATCGCCAACTCGAGGGGCGGCTTCAGCCAAATAAACTGAATCTTTAACTGGAAAGTTGCCTTCCGCAATCATGCGATAAATATGATTTGCAATCTCTCGATAATTTAACTCCAGACGAGATGGAGTGCGCATCGTCTCCAAGTTGCGGTGTCGGGAAATCACAGCAATTACCCTTTTTTGAAAGAGTACTGGAATAGTTTCTTCTTTAATCTTCAAATCACCAAATTGCTGTGGTTCTGTCTCTCTAATGATTTCGCCGGTTGATAAAGAGTGATCCAAGTTTGGCCTCATGCCCCACGCGACCTCTTCGCCGATTACATCATGGGTAAAAACAGTTGCGGCGGTCATGGGACGGATTTGAGCGATTGCTTTATGTCCTTCTGGCCAACTCTTCTCATCACTTCTTTTCGGGATCCAAAGCACCAAATCAGCAAAGGAGATATCTGCCAAAAGCTGCCATTCTGCAACCAACTCCCCTAGCCGCGCGACATCCTGCGCAGAGAGTGCATTTGAACCCTCAACAAGATGACGAAAAGGCATGAGCAGAGCGTACTCAAAGTTATTTGTTCAGATAAACCGCTAGTTCTTGGTACGCCCGTCGCAGGGCACTTCGGGGAGAAACCTCGATTACTGAGGCGAATCTTCCTTGTGCACGATCCATAAGCGAGTAATCAGCTGGAATTAGAAAGCTCCTTTGACCGGAACTAAATTCATTTACTTTCTTTTGGAAACTTCGCTTTATGCCCTGCTGTCTAGAGGATGAGCCTACTTTGTTTAGAACAAAGGTGACCTTCATATTGGGCATGAGAGATTGAATTTGCAGATGAAACCTCTCCATTTGTTGCAGGGCATGGCTCTCGGGTCCCGTCACAAAAACTAACTCCCGGCAACAATGCATGAATTCAGCAAAGGTTCTGCCTGTCGCTCTTCTATCGCTTAAAGTAACTTCAATGTCGGGAGCACTTCCCATATCCAAAATATTTAAACTCTCTCCTAGTAATTGAGGCGATCCCTCAAATTCTCCAAAATTATGCTCAAATACAGATAGTCGATCATTCAACTTCACCAGATGCTGATTTCTTTTCATTCCCAATAAGTGCAGCAAATCTCTGCGTAGCGGGTTAACATCGTTCAGAAGAATCTCACGAGAGGTGGATAGCTCAGCTGCAATGTTAATCGCTACCGAGGTAATGCCTGGTGATGCCCAGCTACCAGTGAATCCAATTGCATTTCCCACCGAGCGGGAGATATGGGTCTGCTTAACCTCTTCAACGCGACGCAGCCTTTCGTAGGCCAACTCAAACAATAACCCTGGACTCGGTGCACAATCCCCGTTTAGAACCAAGCAGGAAATGTTTTCAGAGAGGTATTTTTTAAGCTGCCCAAAGTTAGAGATAAAGCTCTCATCAATAACTAATAGATACCGCTGCTCAACCTGACAACTTTTCAAGTTAGCTTCAAGATCACCTTCTGTTAAGGCTCGAAAGTGAAGTTCGAACTCCCTCTGAGTCAAACTCTCTATAACCGCATCTTCGACTTGAAAGTTTGAGATAGCGGTGATTAATCTAATTTTCATAGGGTTTTTACGAGTACAAAATCATATGTGGCAATTGCTGAGACCAGTTCATTTACCAATTGCACTGGAACTAACAAGGTAATCGCTATTTCGCCACCTAATTTCCCAGACTCTGAGTCGATGCCTGAAATTCCCACAGAAGTAAGCAGCAAAGCCGCCTTTGATTTGAGATTCTCTCGAGTGAGTGAGGTTTGTTGCTTGGGCACTGCATAGACATCAACTATTTGACCAGTTTTGATTTGGTATGGCAGTCGATTGATTGGAATAGAGATAGGCACCTCTCTCAAATCAGATATTGGTTCGGTAGTAACCGCATAGGCCGGAATCAACTCCTCAGCTCCGATTGGGCGAATTACATAACTGCCAAGTATCGAGTTCATGCCATCAAGGTAGAACTGGGCGTTATTAGGCATAAGTACCTGTGCCTGCTTAATATCCTCATCTTTAATTAAGGAGCCGGGCGCTAAATCCTTAGTTGCACTCCACACGGTGACCATGCGATTTGTTGAGCTCGAGAGAAGATAGGCAGAAACAAATGATGTGCAGATCAGCAAAATACCAAAGGCCAGTCTGAGATTTAAGTTAACTTTGAACTGAGCGATAGATCTGAATTGGTTCAATGAATTGTCATTTTTGATTTTTTGCTTCATGGCTTATAGATACACCGCTTAACACATCAAGAGATTTGTTATCCACAGGTAGCTTGTTAGCCCCTTACCTAACTCATACTTAAGTATGAGGTGAATGGAACTGTGCTGGGCCAATCTGTCCCGATGAAAAATAATCAAATCACTCTGGAAACCACCCTGCAAACCACCTTGCAAACCACCTTGGATGATTTCATCCCGCATCCCACTTTGCAGTTCTTTATTAATTCAGAGAGCGAAATTGATAAGTATCATCGCTCGAACAAGCTTTATCTTGTTCCCACTACCCATGGTGAGAGCTACGACCCAGATTTCGCACCAAATCCATCCCCGCTTGCCGATCTTCCTAACTTAGAGCGTTGGACTTTGACATATGTAGTTAGCGCCATAGAGATAATGGCGGGACGGCGTCCAGTACAACAACTCTCCCGATCCACTCATCGCTTTACTTACAACTCTTTATTACGAAACGTAGGTACAGTCTCAGAGTTGCCAAAGATTAGAAGCATCCATAGAAATCAACCTATTGAGGGCGTAGTAGAGCTCACCGCAATCCTAAGTTTCAAAGATCGAGTCCGAGCACTGATCGCAAGATTTGAAGGTGTAGATAGGAAATGGCTTTGTACCGAGCTCGAACTATTATGAGGCTCCGTGACAGCGTTTGTATTTCTTACCCGAACCACATGGACATGGTGCATTTCTTGATGTTGCACCATCACCTGATGCGCCACCGGCAGTAGCAACTCCACCGGTTTCACTCGGAGCGGAGTAACGTAGCGCCTGATTTTGAGTCGGCTGAGCTACACCCTTTGCCTCTGCTTGTTGGTTTTCAATCTTGACCTCGACATTGAATAGGAAACCGACCATCTCCTCTTTGATGGCATCCATCATCGCGGAAAATAGTTCGTAACCCTCTTTTTGATACTCAACCAAAGGATCACGTTGTGCCATAGCGCGCAGGCCGATTCCCTCTTGTAGGTAATCCATTTCATATAGATGTTCGCGCCACTTGCGATCAAGCACCGAAAGCAAAATCTTGCGCTCTAAATCCCTGGTTACTTCAGAGCCCAGCTCCTGCTCTCTTTTTTCATAAGCAGCAAATATGTCATCGATGATTCGTTGTGCTAGATAATCAGAATCCAAGCCGGTACGTCCACCTGCTTCATTCTCCAACTCTTGATAAGTGAAAGAGATTGGATAGGTTGATTTGAGAACGGTCCAAAGTTGTTCGAGATCCCATTCCTCTGGAAAGCCTTCGCTGGTTGCGGCAGAAACATATCCCCGTATGGTGTCTTCAATAAATGTAGAAACCTGCTCCTTGATATCGGCGCCTTCCAGCACCTCACGACGTTCCCGATAGATGACCTCGCGTTGACGATTCATGACATCGTCATATTTCAAAACATTTTTACGCATCTCGAAGTTCTGGGCTTCTACCTGCGTCTGCGCAGATTTGATTGCGTTGGAGACCATTTTGGACTCTATAGGGGTGTCCTCTGGAATACCTGCAGCGTTTAAGAAACGCTCTACTAACGCTGAATTAAAGCGGCGCATCAACTCATCCTGAAGCGACAGGTAAAAGCGTGATTCTCCGGGATCGCCTTGGCGACCAGAACGTCCTCTTAGCTGGTTATCAATACGCCGTGATTCATGACGTTCGGTGCCTAAAACATAAAGTCCACCTAGAGCAACTACCTCATCATGCCCCTTGGCTACCGCGGACTTTTGCTTCGCTAACTCTGTCGGCCATAGAGATTCATACTGTTCGGGATTATCAACCGGTGAAACCCCCTGACGCTGCAATTCATAATCCGCCATGAACTCGGGGTTGCCGCCCAACATGATGTCGGTTCCACGACCCGCCATATTTGTCGCAACAGTTACCGCTCCGGTGGTACCTGCCCGAGCAATAATGGCAGCTTCGCGCTCATGTTGCTTTGCATTGAGTACTTCATGCGGAATTCCCTTACGACGCAAAGTTTGCGATAACAACTCAGATTTTTCTACGCTAACTGTACCGACAAGAACCGGCTGACCTTTGCGGTGGCGTTCAACAATGTCATCAGCTACCGCCTCAAACTTTGCCGCCTCAGTTTTATAAACCAGATCCGGCTGATCAATACGTTGCATACTCTTGTTGGTTGGGATTGGAATTACGCCCAATTTATAGATCTGCAGAAACTCTGCTGCCTCAGTCATGGCGGTACCGGTCATACCGGCCAATTTCTCGTACAAACGGAAGTAGTTCTGCAAAGTAATAGTGGCCAGCGTTTGGTTTTCATCTTTGATATCTACCCGCTCTTTTGCCTCCAGAGCTTGATGTAAACCTTCGCTATAGCGCCGCCCTGATAAAACTCGACCAGTATGTTCATCAACTATGAGTAACTCACCATTCATAATCACGTAATCACGATCTTTTTTGAAGAGCTCCTTGGCTTTTAAGGCGTTATTCAGATAGCCGATCATTGGAGTATTGACTGATTCGTAAAGGTTTTCTATGCCGAGTATCTCTTCAACCTTGGTGACGCCAGCATCAAGAATTCCAGTATTTCGCTTCTTTTCATCAACCTCATAATGCTCACCGCGAATTAATCGATCGGCAACTTTGGCAAACTCCACGTACCACTTCGTGGCTTTATCCGCTGGTCCACTGATAATCAGAGGAGTGCGTGCCTCGTCAATCAAAATTGAATCTACTTCGTCAACTATTGCAAAGTTATGTTCGCGTTGCACGCAGTCCGCCAAATTCCAAGCCATGTTGTCGCGTAGATAGTCAAAACCAAACTCATTATTTGTTCCGTAAGTGATGTCTGCGGCATATTGCATGCGACGCTCTGCCGGAGTCATTGAAGCCAAAATGACCCCAACTTTAAGGCCCAAGAAACGATGAATACGTCCCATCCACTCACTATCGCGCTCTGCTAAATAATCGTTGGTAGTAACAATATGAACACCAAGACCAGTTAAGGCATTTAGGTAAGAAGGAAGAGTGGCAACCAAAGTCTTTCCTTCACCTGTGCGCATTTCCGCGATGTTGCCGCGATGCAAGGCAGCGCCACCCATTATCTGAACATCGTAATGACGTTGGCCTAAGGTTCTTTTTGAAGCCTCTCGTACGACCGCAAAAGCCTCAGGGAGGATGTCATCTAGATCTTCACCTTGATTAAGACGCTCTTTGAATTTATCGGTCATGGCACGTAGTTGCTCATCACTCATCGCAGCAAAGGTTGCTTCATGCGAGTTAACCTCTACAACAATCTTTTCGAGTTGTTTCAAAGCCCGACCTTCGCCAGCGCGAAGAATCTTGTCCAGAATTGCGACCACGTGTCAGCCTTCCATGGGTTGTTTCAAGGTAGGTTCCTTATGGGCCTATCGTATTAGTAGGTGGTGGGCGGACGCACATGCGGTTGCTGCGCCCAAAACTGTCATTTTTCTCTCTCTAAGGGCTGATTCGGCGCCCAAAAGAGTGGCTCCAGATGTGACAACGTCATCTATCAAGATAATCGGTTTTTTAGCCATTGCCACGATCTCTCGTTCACTTTTAATGAGCCGAAAAGCATTATCTAGATTTGTCTTTCGCTCTTGGTAATTTAATCCGGATTGATCAAGTACTGATTTATTGTGCTTCAAAACCTCTCTCCACTGCACAGAGGGGAATCCTGCTTGCTTAAGTTGGCCAGTAGAGATTCGTAGTATTGGGTGTAGAAATGAAATACCTCTCCGGCGTATAGCTTCTTTAGAAGATGGAATTGGTACAAGCAGGCAAGAGTTTAAATCAATGAGCTTGCTCCATAAGATCAGTGAATTGGTCAGCGCTTTAGCTAAGAGTTTCTGTGCAATTCGTAACCCATCCTCTTTTGCTTTCAACACTACGCCTGACACTTCACTACTGTAAGGAACTGTTGAATGGATTTCCAAAGTATCAATTGTGAATCTTCGGGGAGCTGTTTGCCATGGCGCTATGCAATTCTCACAAATATTTACCAACTCTTTTTCGCAGACAATGCAATGTTCAGGAAATACCAGAGTCTGTAAGCCAGATGCAATTTCCTTGAGGCTATTCATAATCATAGTAACAAATCTGATCAAAGATCAGAGATAAAAAATAGAATGAGAGATTAAATTGTGGGAATCTCTGAAAGTGGAAAATCAGAAAATGCAA
Source organism: Actinomycetota bacterium (assembly GCA_041159565.1). Classification (GTDB taxonomy): domain Bacteria; phylum Actinomycetota; class Actinomycetes; order Nanopelagicales; family Nanopelagicaceae; genus MAG-120802. The sequence continues at coordinate 12,105 of JBEAXZ010000009.1, forward strand.
TTCCACTTACCTTTGGTAATGTGAGAACAAAGTTGGATCCTTTTCCGAGCTCTCCCCATACATTTATTACACCACCGTGTAGCATCGCATCTTCTTTAGCAATCGCCAATCCAAGGCCGGTGCCTCCTCTCTCGCGAGAACGTGATGGATCAGCGCGCCAGAATCGATCAAATACCCGTTCAATCTGCGGCTGGGTTAATCCAACTCCGTAATCTCTAACTGAGATAGAGACCGCTGCTTCATTCTCCTTGATGGTTACATGTATCGGCTTACCCTCTGAATGATCAACTGCATTTGCCAATAAATTTCGCATTATTCGCTCTAACCTTCTGGAATCAGCCTCAAGCATTACGGAGTCTGCTGGGCAGCTGAGATGAAACTGAGTAGCTCGTTCCTTCGAAGCAATCTCTAAATCCTCTACACAACGACGCACTAACACGTTGGCGTCGATTTGATCCAATGAAAGTGTTGCGACTTGAGCATCAAATCTGCTCACCTCAAGTAGGTCAGAGAGAAGATTTTCAAACCTATCAATCTGTGAAACTAGTAATTCAGCGCTTCTGGAAATATTTGAATCAAAGCCATCTCTTGCGGAGTGAATGACATCAGAGGCCATTCTGATTGTTGTTAGTGGAGTTCGAAGTTCATGAGAAACATCCGAAACAAATCTTTGTTGAAGACGTGAGAGATTCTCTAATCGGGAAATTTGTTGCTCAAGAGTGTCAGCCATTTCATTGAATGCCTGTCCCAATCGAGCGACTTCGTCCTCTCCCTTAACCTCCATTCGCTTCAATAAATCCCCGGAGGTTAACTGCTCTGCAATTTCAGCTGCATATTTAACGGGCCTAATAATCCTTCGCAAAACTACTGATGCAACGATCATAATTAAGGCAATCAGCAACAAACCGGTTCCCCACATAGAGCGACCGATTAAGTCAATAGTGCGTTGCTGAGCATCAAAACCAAAAAGCACATACATTTCATACTTGCCTACATTTGGAAGAGATAGCAGTGTTCCTATTACTACACCATTTAAACTTTCACCATTTACATAAAGTAAGTTTGTTTTTCGCCAGATTAATTGATCACTTTCCCGAACTTTTTCGCGGAAACCTGCAGGAATTGAACTTGGCTCCAGAAAGTTTGAGGTGGAAACTGCTGGTATCCCGCGCAACTCGCGATCTTCGCTCTGCAGAAGCGCAACCTCGCGCCCTGACTCCCGAGCGCTTAAATTGCTAGATTTAACGATATCTGAAATCAATGAACGGTAATCCTTTTGGGAGCTAACCCCTGAGACTATGAATCTATAATCGGCATATTGGATGGCAGATTGAGCCTCAGAAATTGAGGCGTTTATCTTTTCATTAATGATTCCATCAGAGATTCGACCGTAAAGATTTGAGCCCAGAAAATATATGATTCCAATGGAGATAAACCCCGAAACAACAAAAACTCTGCGGAATAGTGATCTGCGAAAGAATCTAGGTACAAACACGCAGATCCCGTTTCCTAATTAGCCTCTATGGCCCGTAGTGCCTGCTTTATAACCTATGCCTCGAACGGTATTGATAATTGTGGGGTTTTCTGGATCATGTTCAATTTTGGCCCGCAATCTTTGAACGTGAACATTCACAAGCCTGGTATCGGTTGAGTGTCGATAACCCCAAACTTCACCCAATAAAGCCTCGCGGGTAAAAACTCTACCTGGCTCTTTTGCTAGAGCAACCAGCAAATCAAACTCTAGCCGGGTCAATGGAATCTCTTTTCCACCACGAGATACAGTGTGTTCCACAATATCAATAGCCAAATCCCCGATTGTTAAATTACTGGATATCTCGCCACCAGTACGACGCAATCTTGTTCTGATTCGCGCCACTAATTCAGAAGGCTTAAATGGTTTGACCATGTAATCATCTGCGCCAGCCTCTAGTCCCTTAACGATGTCATGCGTATCGCTTTTGGCTGTGAGCATAACTATGGGAACCCGCACCGATTGTTTGCGAATCTGCCGGCAAACCTCGATGCCATCCAAGCCCGGCAACATAATGTCTAACAGAACTAAATCTGGTGGATTGTTTTTGAATACCTCTACCGCCTCATCGCCTCGACTTACTAGATCTACCTCGATGCCAACACCATTTAAAACGATGCCCAACATTTCAGCTAGATCTTGGTCGTCATCAACGACCATAACCGAGGTCATTAGCTACCGTGCTTCCACGAGTTTAGGTACTCATTCTGAATTGGAGTCAAAGTGTCGATCTTTGCACCCATGCTCTTTAGCTTTAATGATGCGACCTCTTTATCAATCTCAGTCGGAACGTAGTGAACACCTGGAGTTAAGTTCTTGGCATTCTTCACCAACCACTCAGCTGTGAGAGCTTGATCGGCAAATGACATATCCATGACAACTGCGGGATGACCCTCTGCCGCACCGAGATTCACTAATCGACCCTCAGCAATAAGTAGCAGACGATTGCCATTAGCCAGCACATACTCATCGGTTTGATGGCGAATTTTTGAGTTCTTCTTGCCGTTCTGCTCCAACCAGGCAACATCAATTTCAATGTCAAAGTGGCCAGCGTTCGCCAAAATCGTGCCATCTTTCATTAGGGCAAAATGCTCGGCGGTAAGTACGGTGCGATTTCCAGTTACAGTTACAAAGACATCGCCAATTTTTGCCGCTTCAATCATCGGCATAACTCGATAACCCTGCATTAGCGCATCAAGTGCTTTGGTGGGATCAATCTCTGTTATGACAACATCAGCTCCCATACCGCGAGCACGTTCTGCCACACCTTTTCCACAGTAACCAAAGCCAGCTACAACAAATACCTTTCCGCCCAAGAGTTGGTTAGTTGCACGGAAAATAGCATCAACGGTTGACTGTCCTGTTCCATAGCGGTTGTCAAACATGTGCTTAGTATCTGTGTCGTTAACTGCAATCATCGGGAATGTTAAAGCTCCGTCTTGCGCCATTTGTTGCAATCTGATGACACCAGTTGTTGTCTCTTCGCAACCACCTGCAATATTAGGAAGCAGCTCTTTGCGGGTTGTGTGCAAGGTATTTACC
>JBEAXZ010000010.1:0-14758 GCA_041159565.1 Actinomycetota bacterium
ATTTCTTGCTGGAATTAGGGGGGAAATACCCTAAAAGTCCGAATCCTGCCTTTAGGGTTATCACTCGTGGGATCAGGGTTTATTTACTTAATCATCGTAGGCATGTGGATTGCTTACTTCCTGCCCCGGTGGATCTCTAGCCATGAAGAGGTTTCTGGCCGAACCGTAGAAAAATTTGAAAAAACTATGAAGGTAGTTGGTGTTACCTCGGGTAATGCCGTACCAGATTATGAAGCCTTGGTTGCAAAACGAGAACAGCAGATTGCTAATCGCAGAATTACCTTTGCTGGAATTAGTGGCCTAACCGTTTTGATAACTGCCTTTGCATTGATTGGGTTAGTCTCTTCATCAGCTATCGCACTTCCGGTCTCAGCTTTTGTTCTTTATGTTGTTCATGCTAGACATCAGATTATTACGATGCAGGAAGAGCTCAATCGCGCACAGCTAATCCAACAAAATAATTCCAAGCCTTCCTCTGGAAAATATTCAGAGTTAATCGCTCGAGCTAAGAGAGTTCAGACAACCCTTAATATCTCTGAAGAACAGTGGACGCCTTTGTCAGAGCGAGTGGCTAGTTACTCTCAAGAGGTACAGAGCATTGTGATCTTGCCGAAGGGCAGCGCAGAGAAATCCCGCGAAACATGGGAGCCAACTGCGGTACCTACACCAAGTTATGTAAATGCTCCAAAGGCTGCGCCACAACGACGCACCATTGATTTAACTGTGCCTGGTGCCTGGAGCGAAGCTCAGGAGCGTGCCATGCGAGATGCGATGGCTCCCAAATCAGATCAAATATTTGATCAAGAACAAGCAGATGCGATGGAAGAACATTTGCGGCAATACCGGGCTGCTGGTCAGTAATTAGATCCAGCTACTAAACCACATCCGCGCATACCAATCTGAGTAATCAATTATCTGCCCCACAAAGATCGGGTAAAAGTAGGCAAAACACAGCGCTACTAGAGCAACCCCAGCCAACGCGTACTGCTGGCGAACTTTTCTGGTCACTTCATTTTCTAAGAACTTACTCAATACAAATCCGATACAAAGAATTAGAAATGGCTGGAAGGCAATGGCGTAGAAGAAAAAGGTAGTGCGCTCAGGGAAGGCCAACCACGGTAGATAACTGGATAGTAGAAAGAGAAGTATCAAACCATTGCTCTTCTCTCTTCGATATATGAAGTAGCCGATTGCAACAAAGATTGCTATTAATCCGGCCCACCAAAGTATAGGAGTTCCAATTGCTAGGACCTCCTGCGAACAACTTTCTGCGCCACAACTCTTGGGATCATCGTAGAAAAACGAGGTGGGCCTGCCAAGAATCAACCAGTTCCATGCACTTGCTTGATAGGAGTGATCAGTTGTTAAGCCGGTGTGAAAGTTCAAGATCTCCCGGTGGTAATTAATCAAAGATGCCAGAGGATTGCTTTTGGAGTTGCGACTCCATCCATCAGAGCTTAAGAACCAGCCGAACCAACTAGATATGTAGACCGCCAGAGGCAGCAAGCCAAATTGAATTGGTGATAAGAGATAACGACGCTGTGAAATAAGTAAATAGATGCCGACAGCTGCGAGGACATAAACCGCACTCCACTTTGTGCCGAGCGCGAGACCAAATACAACACCAGCCCACCACAGCTTCTCCTTGATCAAAAGGTAGAAGGCAAGCAAAATAAAAAATGAAAGGAAGATGTCCAGCAAAGCCGTGCGCGACATAACTAGATGCAATCCATCCAGGGCCATCAGAGCCGCTGCGACCAAGCTAACAAACTCAGATCTAAAAAGTTGTTTTGCGATCAGATAAACCAAAAGAATTGAAATGGTTCCGATTAAGGCTGCTGTGAATCGCCAACCAAATGGGTTGTCACCAAACAGCTGCATTCCGAGCGCTATTAACCACTTACCTACAGGCGGATGGACAATGAACTCCGCTGCACCGTTATCTAGCTCTACTCCGTGTGCTAGATAATCCCTTGCCCCATCAACGTAATACACCTCATCAAAAACCAACTCTGCGGGCCGACCCAGATTTATAAATCTAGTTAAGGCGCTAAATAGCAAAATAGAAAGTAGCGCGAGGAAATGGGGCCGCTTCATCAGGCACAAGGATACTCATCACCAAAAACACCTCCATAATGGTGGTGTGAGCGAGTTGGTTTTGGCTGCTGTGCCGCTAGGAAATATCGGAGATGCCTCCGAGAGATTAAAGCTGGCAATAACGAGCGCGGATTTAGTTGCAGCCGAAGACTCCCGTCGCTTTTTGCGACTTTGCAAAGATCTAAATCTGAATTGTCAGGCGCAGATAATCTCTTTTTTCGAGGGAAATGAGAGCGAGCGGTTAGCAGAAATTTCCGATGCTCTGAGTAAGGGCAAAAAAGTTTTGTTAGTAACTGATGCCGGCATGCCATCTGTTAGTGATCCAGGATTCCGGGCCGCCCGAATGGCGATAGATAACAAATTTAAGTTAACGGTTATCCCAGGACCGAGTGCGGTACTGGCAGCTCTTGCTTTATCGGGACTACCTACCGATAGTTTTGCTTTCGATGGATTTCCCCCTCGTACTAGTGGTGCAAGGCAGGAATGGTTTGCGCAGCGCGCAAATGAAAGCCGCACTTTGGTTTTGTTTGAAGCACCACATCGCATCACTGAAACGATTGCGGCAATCAAAGAGGAGTTCGGCGCCAATCGACAGATGGCAATATGTAGAGAAATTACTAAGACTTATGAGGAGACAGTTAGAGGAACGGCGCAGGAACTTCATGAGTGGAGTCTTAGTAAAGAGATGTTGGGTGAGTTCACTATTGTTATTGCAGGATATGTCCCAGATGCAGCAGAGAAATCTGATTCGGAGATCGCTGATTTAGTTAAACATTATGAAGCCTCTGGAATTACCCGAAAGGAAGCGATTTCGATAGTGGCCAAAGAGCTACATCTACCCAAGCGCAAAGTCTTTGACATCATGGTGCTAGATAAATAGATAGACTGCGCACCATGTCCGGCAAATCCTTCTACCTGACCACACCTATTTACTATGTAAATGATGCGCCCCATATTGGTCATGCCTATACGACAGTAGCCGGAGATTTGTTAACCCGCTGGCACCGCCAAAAAGGTGAATCGGTTTGGTTTTTAACCGGCACTGACGAACATGGCCAAAAGGTCATGCGTACCGCCGAGGCCAACAACACCCCGCCACAGCAATGGTGTGACAGATTAGTTGAAGAGGCTTGGAAACCGGTTTGGAAACATCTGGAGATCGCCAATGATGATTTTATTCGCACTACAGAGCCACGGCACATGGAGCGGGTACAGAAGTTTCTGCAAGGCTTGATGGAAAAAGGTTTTATCTACGAAGGTAAATATGAAGGTCCTTACTGCGTAGGTTGCGAAGAGTTCAAACTTCCTGGCGACCTTGATGATGGAAAGTGCAAGATTCACTCCAAGCCTGTTGAGATGCTTAGCGAAACCAACTGGTTTTTTAAACTCTCTGCTTTTGTTCAACCATTGCTCGAGCATTACCAGAAAACCCCTGAAGCCTGCGAACCTGCCAGTGCTAGAAATGAAGTGATTTCATTTTTGGAAGGCGGTGTATCTGATCTATCAATCTCTCGCTCTACATTTAACTGGGGTATCCCAGTTCCTTGGGATACCAAGCAAGTGGTTTATGTTTGGTTTGATGCGTTATTAAATTACGCGACCGCTGTGGGTTTAACAGATCCAGCAGATTCTGAGGGCGGCAAGTTCTTTGCCAAGACTTGGCCAGCAGATGTTCATCTGGTCGGAAAAGATATTTTGCGCTTTCACGCTGTTATTTGGCCGGCGATGTTGATGGCTGCCGAGCTACCAGTTCCAAAGAAGGTATTTGCGCATGGCTGGTTGTTGGTTGGCGGCGAAAAAATGAGCAAGAGTAAGTTAACTGGTATTGCACCGTCAGATATCACCAAACATTTTGGCGTTGATGCTTTCCGCTATTACTTCATGCGTGCGATTCCATTTGGCAGTGATGGCTCATTCTCTTGGGAGGATATGGCGGCTCGCTATACCTCCGAGCTAGCCAATGACTTTGGAAATCTAGCCTCCCGCCTGGCGGCCATGGTGGAAAAGTATTGTTCTGGAACCTTGCCGGCAGTTGCTAAAGACAATGAACTTGCTGCCGCATTAGACAATACTGTTAAAGCAGCCGATCAAGCCATCTGTGCTTTGGATTTCCAAGGCGGGATAAATCAGATTATGGAGTTCTGCAAACAGGTCAATGGTTATGTAACCGTTAAAGAGCCATGGGCTGTTGCAAAAGATGAAGCACGCAAAGCTGAATTAGATGAGATTCTTTACAACACCGCGGAGGCGCTTCGAGCCTTAGCGGTTTTGTTACATCCAATAATGCCGATTTCAACCCAAAAGCTTTGGGATTCGCTAGGTGCAGCAGAGAGTTTGGGAGCGATCGAATCTCAGAAAATTTCCGATGTTGCCAAGTGGGGACAGCTACCAGCAGGAGCCAAGATCACAAAAGGCGAGATCCTCTTTCCTCGTCTGGCAGAGCTAGAGAGTTAATTAATTTAAATGGCTGATCGTCACAATCGAGATTTAGATAGACAGCCCGCTCCACTTCCCGAACCTCTTCCCGTCAAATGTGTTGACTCACATGCTCATTTAGAGATTGTTACAAATACCGAACCAGATCACCCTGAGATAAAAAGAGTATTAGAAGAAGCGGCTTCAGTAGGTATTGATCGAATTGTTCAGGTCGGTTACTCAGCTGAACAATCTGAGTGGTGTGTGCGTTTAGCTGAGATATGGAATACCCAGGTTTTAGCTGCGGTTGCGCTGCATCCCAATGAAGCACCTGTTGTTGAGGATTTAGAAAAAGATTTAGCGATCATTGATCAGCTAGCTTCACGCCCGAGAGTCAGAGCGATTGGTGAAACTGGTTTAGATTTCTTTCGCACCGAGCCTGAGCTGCAGGACAAACAGCGCTACTCTTTTAAAAGACATATTGAAATGGCCAAGCGGCACAACAAAGCCTTGGTGATTCATGATCGTGATGCTCATCGCGCAGTCCTGGATACTTTGGATGAGGTCGGTGCGCCAAATCAGACCGTGTTTCATTGCTTCTCGGGTGACGCGGATATGGCGCGGGAATGCATTGATAAGGGGTACATACTCTCTTTCGCTGGCACCGTGACCTTTAAAAATGCTCCCCAGTTGCGGGAAGCGGTAAAGCTGGTGCCATTAGATCAGTTGTTAGTAGAGACCGACTCACCATTTTTGGCCCCAGCACCACATCGCGGAGCTTTAAACACTCCAGCACAAATCCCCAACATTCTACGTTTTATAGCAGCTGAACGAGATGAGCCATTAACTGATTTAGCTAATGGGATTAGCACCAATGCCGAACGAATCTTTGGATCCTTTAAATCATGAGTATTTCTCTTTTAGGTGCAGCCGAAATTCGCTCCCTTGCTGAGCAGTTAGATGTACATCCCGCAAAATCGCTGGGACAAAACTTTGTTATTGATGCCAATACCTGTCAGAAGATTGTGCGCCTGGCGGTGATTAGTCAGGGTGATCATGTTGTTGAAATTGGCCCCGGTTTAGGTTCTCTAACTTTGGCACTCTTGCAAGCAACTAATAAAGTTACTGCGATTGAAATTGATGAAAGGTTGGCAAAGCAACTTCCCATCACCGCAAAAGAACATGGTGTAGCCGATGGCAATCTGCAGATAATGAATCAAGATGCATTGCAGGTTTTTGATATTCCAGGAAACCCAACAAAGCTAGTAGCTAATTTGCCCTATAACGTTTCAGTTCCGGTGCTTCTCAATTTTTTCGAGCGTTTTCCCTCAATAACCTCGGGGGTTGTTATGGTGCAAACAGAGGTAGCTGAGCGTTTGGCAGCCAAACCTGGGAGCAAAACTTATGGTGTGCCAAGTGCAAAGGCAGCCTGGTGGAGCGACATGATTCTGGCTGACTCAGTGTCACGATCGGTTTTCTGGCCAGTCCCTAATGTCGATTCCTCGCTTGTGAAGTTTGTAAGACATGAACCACTAGGGGATGAGAGCTTGCGCCGGCACACCTTTGAGTTAATAGATCGTGCATTTGGACAGCGACGCAAAATGTTGCGGGCGATTTATGCTGATATTTATGGCGGTTCAGCAGCGGCGGAGACGGCTTTGTTATCGGCAGGGGTGGAGCCCACAACTCGCGGTGAATCCCTTTCAATAGAGAAATTTGCCGCTATCGCCAAGCAATTAGATAGGCGTTAAAGAGAACAAAGTAATACGCTCGCCACATGCCCTCATATGTGGTGACGCGTGCCCCCGGCAAGATCAATCTACAACTATCGGTTGGTCCGCTTCAGGCAGATGGTTATCACCCAGTGGCCACAGTCTTTCAAGCGGTTTCACTTTTTGATGATGTTCGTATTTCTTTTTCCGATAAGCCAGGAATATCTCTAACCGCTTCGGGAAAAGTCAGTGAGCTGCTTCCACTTGATAAAAACAATTTAGCTTATAAAGCGGCAGAGTTAATGTGTAGGAAGTTTGAGATTACTGATGGACTCGCAATTACATTGACCAAAGAGATTCCCATTGCTGGCGGCATGGCAGGCGGTAGCGCGGATGCTGGAGCAACCATTGTTGGAATTGATTCATTATTTGGATTGGGTTTGAGTCGAAGTGAGATGGAGAAAATAGGATCGGAGTTAGGTGCAGATATTCCATTTACTATTTCGGGTGGCACTGCGATTGGAACTGGTCGTGGAGATCAAATTACTCCAGTGTTGTCCCGCGGCAATTACAACTGGGTTTTAGCGCTTTCTAGCTCTGGTTTATCTACCCCTGCTGTTTATCAAGAGTGTGATCGATTGCGGGAAGGATTGCAGGTTGCACCACCACATATCAGCGACTCTTTAATGCAGGCGTTAGGTGCAGGTGATGCGATCGCATTAGGTAAAGCGTTATCAAATGATCTCCAACCAGCAGCGTGCTCATTAAAGCCAGCGTTACGTTTAATACTTGATGTTGGAATCGATTACGGAGCTTTGGGTGGATTGGTATCTGGCTCTGGACCAACCGTTGCATTCTTGGCAGAGAATGAGGATCACGCTCTTGATTTAGTAGTGGCGCTGACCTCAAGTGGCGTTGTTGGAAATGTGGTTCGGGCCGCAGGTCCGGTCCCAGGCGCCCGGGTGATTGAGAGCGCTTAACCCTGCTCCGCCGCGGTTAGTAGCAGCGAGCCTGACCCAATAGAATTCAGGTTCCTCCATTGTGTAGTGGCTAGCACATGGGCCTTTGAAGCCCAGGGTCCAGGATCGATACCTGGTGGAGGAGCCACTTAACTAGACTGCGGCTTACGAGCATGAAAGGCGGGAAGTTGAGCAAACTGGATCTTGCCATCGTTCTCGCAGCTGGCGAGGGCACTCGGATGAAATCTTCCCGGGCCAAAGTCCTACATGAAATCGCAGGTCGCTCATTACTTGGACATGTCTTACATGCCTTATCGCCACTACAAGCAAATGAGGTTCGAGTAGTTGTAGGCGCGGCAAAAGATGAGGTAACAAATCATCTGGCCCAGATTTCACCAAAAGCTAAAACTGTTTTCCAAGAGGTACGGGGCGGCACCGGTCACGCCACCAAGTTAGCGCTAGAGAGTTTTTCTGGAGCAGGTGCGGTTTTGGTTTGCGCCGGAGATACACCATTACTAACTGGGCAAACTCTGCTTGATTTACTTGCCTCGCATCAATCCTCTGGCGCTAGCGCCACTGTATTGACCGCTGAGATGTTAGATCCTTCTGGTTATGGTCGCATCATTAGAGATGCCAGCAATAATCTGGCGCAGATTGTCGAAGAGAAAGATGCTTCACAGCAGCAAAAGCAAACCCTTGAGATTAACTCAGGGGTTTATGTTTTTTCTGCTCCAGATTTAATCGCAGCTTTAGGCAAATTGACCGCTCACAATGCGCAAAAAGAAGAGTATTTAACAGATGTGATTGCCATCCTTAAATCTGAAGGCAAATTAGTTTCGGCTTTCATGACCTCTGATTACACCGAGGTTTTTGGGGTAAATGATCGGGAGCAGTTGGCTACCTGTGGGTTCTTGATGAATGCGCGCATCTGTGAAGCCTTGATGAAAAGCGGCGTCACCATTGTTGATCAAATGAGTACCTGGATAGATGTAACCGCTGAGATTGATGTTGATGTTCATATCGAACCTGGCACCGCAATCAAGGGAAACACCAAGATTGGAAAATCTGCGGTAGTTGGTCCTCGCACTACTTTGATTGATTGTCAGGTCGGCGAAGCAGCAAAGGTATTTGAATCTCATTGCCAAGAGACGGTGATCGGTAGTGCGGCACAGATTGGTCCATATACCCATTTGCGCAGTGGAACCGTGCTTTCAGATCAGGTACGGGTCGGCTCATTTGTTGAAATTAAAAATTCAACCATTGGTGCTGGCTCAAAGCTTCCTCATCTTTCATATGTTGGAGATGCCACGATTGGTAGCGAAACAAATATCGGAGCGGCAACTGTTTTTGTGAACTATGACGGGGTCGATAAGCACAAGACTGTTATTGGAGATCATGTCCGAATCGGCAGCGACTCAATGTTGGTAGCACCGGTCACGATTGGTGATGGTGCTTACACGGCAGCGGGCTCTGTAATCACAGAGGATGTTCCAGCTGGCGCGCTTGGTATCGCCCGGGCAAAACAAAGCAATATTCTTGGATGGGTATTAAGTAAACGTAAGGGCACCAAATCCGCAGAGGCAGCAGCCAAAAAAGAAGGGCAGAAATGAGCACTGAACTACGTCTCAGTTCCGAAAAGCGACTCCGGATTTTTACCGGACGTGGATACCCAGAGCTTGCTGAAGAGGTAGCAGCAGAACTCGGCGTGCCTATTACTCCGACTTCTGCTTATGACTTTGCTAATGGTGAAATATTTGTACGTTTTGAAGAGAGCGTTAGAGGATGTGATGCATTTGTAATTCAAAGCCATTCCGCTCCAGTAAATAAACAAATCATGGAACAACTCATTATGGTTGATGCGCTAAAGCGTGCCTCTGCAAAAAGAATCACTGTGATTGTGCCGTTTTATGGATATGCCCGACAGGATAAGAAGCACCGCGGTCGTGAGCCAATCTCTGCACGATTGATGGCGGATCTATTCAAGACCGCTGGCGCAGATCGATTGATGACCGTTGATCTACACACCTCACAGATTCAAGGATTTTTTGATGGACCGGTTGATCACTTATTTGCATTACCACTGCTAGCAAATTACGTTGGCTCTAAAGTTGACCGCTCTCGCCTAACCATTGTTTCTCCTGACTCTGGAAGAGTCAGAGTTGCAGAGCGTTGGAGCGATCTCTTGGGTGGAACCCAAATCGCATTTATCCATAAAACCCGCGACCCTCGCATCCCAAATGAAGCGGTTACGGGTCGCGTCGTCGGAGAGGTCGATGGCCAGACCTGTGTTGTTATTGACGACATGATCGATACCGCCGGAACTATCACTAAAGCGGTGGATGCACTTTACGATGCCGGGGCGAAAGAGGTAATTGTTGCCGCTACACATGCCGTGTTCTCGGGTCCAGCTGCAGATCGTCTGCGTAACTCCAAAGTTAGCGAAGTGGTTGTCGCAAACACTTTGCCAATCCCAGAAGAGAGCCGTTTCCCAAATCTCACAGTTCTTTCAATTGCGCCATTGTTAGCCAGAGCAATTCGCGAGGTATTTGAGGACGGATCAGTCACCAGCCTTTTTGATGGCCACTCTTAAAAAACTTATCGCACTTTTTTGTGCGTTAACTTTTCTACCTTTAATTCCGGCAAGTGCGGAAGAGCCGTATCGAATTACTGTTATGTCCCGCAATTTGTATCTTGGTGCAGATGTTGGGGTTGCACTAGAAAAGATTCCTAACTTTCCAGCTGCTGCTCAATTTATGTGGGATCAGATGAAACAAACCAACTTTGCGCTGCGAGCTCCAAAGTTAGCGCGTGAAGCGGTGCAGGATCGGCCTGAAATTATTGGTATTCAAGAAGCGACAATCTGGTACTGCAAAAAGGATTTATTTAGCGATCAGGTTGAGGTATTTAATTTTCTAGATGAGCTGATTGCCGCCACCAAGCAGACTGGTGTGGGTTATTCATTGGCAACCGCGAATGGTGACGATGCATTTAACCCGGGATACAAGATCGCGCCCGTTCCTTTTCTAACAAAGGTTAATGATCCTGAGGTTTTCCAACCTATCTTTAAACAAGATAGCGCGGCTTGTGGGTTCACAATCGGAGATGCGTTATTAGTTAGGGATGATGTTAAGCAGCAAGTTATTCAAGTTGGGAACTCTGAGTATGACGCTACCTATTCAATCGTTCCGGTATTGATGACTATTTACCGGGGATATACCTGGGTAGATTTCAAAGTGCGTGACTCCGTTGTTCGCGTTATTACGACCCACTTAGAATCTCTATGGGATGAAAACAAAGTCCCTAACTCTGCGCTGCAAGCCCAGCAATTAGTTGCTGATCTAAAGGATTCAAAGATGCCGGTTATCGTCATGGGGGATTTCAACGCCGATCCCAGGGATCCACGTGTTGCCAAAGAACCAAATCCTGGTGAGCAACCAGTAGTAAGTGATATTTGTCCAACACCAGGTGGAGCAAAGTGCAACGCCTACAGCACGATGGTTGAGGCGGGATTTGAAAATGCTTCACCAGATGCCAGTAACCCGCGTTATTTCACATGGGGTGCTAGCGCATTACTAAATGGTCCAGATAAGAAACGCGAGAAGTTTGCCTACGATTTTGGAAATCAATATGGATTTACTGATCGTTTGGATTACATATTTACCAAGAATGTTTACGCAACTGTTAGCTCCAAAATCATCGGCAATGTTTATCCCGACGGAAGTGGGGTTTGGAGTTGCGGCGCAGAACTTTGCTTTCCATCTGATCATGCCGGAGTTGTAGCCACCATCGAGCTACCTCGCAGTGCCGGAGCAATTGATCCAGATTTACCTGAGCGGGAACGCTCCTCTCTTACCTATCTGCCATATGCGGCTGCAGGAGGGTTGGTTTTGTTGGTTCTGCTACTGCTTCGCAAGCGAATTTGGCGATAACTAAGAGTTTAGGTAGCCTTCAGCTCACTTAAGGCGAGGGGTAAACCCCGTTATCGACGAAAGGCTTAACAATGGCAGAGGTATCAATCCAAGGCGCGATCCGTAATGAATTCGGAAAAGGCGCATCACGCAGAATTCGTCGCGATGGCAATGTGCCAGCGGTTATTTATGGTCATGGCGAAAAGCCAACCCACATCTCACTTCCGGCTCGTGAAGTGGGAGTAGCCATCAAGACCTCAAACGTTTTGCTAAATATTAATCTGGGCGACAAGCAAGAGTTAGTTCTTCCAAAGTCAATTGTTAGAAATCCGCTCAAGGGAACTCTTGAGCATATTGATTTAATTATTGTGCGCCGTGGTGAGCGCGTTGTCGTTAACGTTCCAGTTCACGCACACGGTAAGCATGATCCAGAAGGTATTTTGGAGCACGTACATAACACTATTGAGGTTGAAGCAGATGTAACTGCAATCCCAACCTCTCTTGATCTTAATATTGAAGGACTACCTGCAGGTGAGTCCAAGACCGCTGCGGATGTTGTTCTTCCAGCTGGTGTTGTGCTTAAGAGTGATCCAAAGATGGTTGTTGTTCACCTATCTGTTCGCGCGACAGCGGAAGAGGCTGCTCCTGTTGCAGCTGCCGCTGAAGGTGAAGCCGCAGCTGCTGCTGCACCTGCTGAAGGTGCTGCTGAAGCTAAGTCCAGCTAACTCTTTTCTAAACGCTTTACGGTTAGCCTTACTCTATGTTTGGCCGTAAGACTTCTAATTCTGACAATCAATCAACTAATCGTTGGTTGGTTGTTGGCTTGGGAAATCCTGGACCAGAGTACGAAAAAACCCGACACAACATCGGTGCCATGGTTGTGCATCAAATGTCGGTTACTGCCGGAGTTAAGTTTTCCTCACACAAAGCGCGAGCCAATGTTGCCGCTTTCAAATTAGGGCTCGGAGATGCTGCACCAGCTCTAGTAATTGCAACCCTTCGTTGTTATATGAATGAATCGGGTGGACCAACAAAAGCGTTAGCAGATTTCTACAAAATTAAGAGCGATCACATAATCATCGCTCATGATGAGTTAGATATTCCTTACCAGGCGATTAGAGTGAAATTAGGCGGTGGCGACAATGGCCACAACGGCCTAAAAAGTATTACCTCTGCCTTGGGTACCTCAGATTACTTTCGTTTGCGGCTTGGAATCGGCAGACCTCCCGGACAACAAGATCCAGCTGATTTTGTCTTGAAGCCTTTTTCCAGCTCTGAAAAAAAGAGTATGGATGAGTTTTTGATTACCGGTGGACAAGCGGTGGAATCTTTGGTGCAGTTTGGCTTAGAGAGAACTCAGCAAAACTTTAACTCGTAATCATCCAGTATTGCGTAGGCCGGCCGCTACGCCGTTTATGGTTAGCAACAAAGCTCGAGTTATTAACGGATCGGCATTATCGGAACGAACCTTCCTAAGCAAAGATATTTGTAATAGGTGCAGCGGAGCCAAATAGGCATCTCGAATCTGCAGGGTGCGGGCCAAGATCTCCTGGTCGCCCAGGATTTCACTCTTTTTAGTCAGCAACAAAATCTCTTTTACTGTCAGTTCAAACTCTTTCTCAATAGTGTCAAGAAAGTGGTGCAATCCGGGGTCAACCAATGCGGTTACATACTTTCTAGCCATCGCTAAATCTGTTTTAGCCAATGTCATCTCAACATTGCTTATGAAGGTGCGGAAGAAATGCCAATCCCGCAACATTGCTTGCATGGTTTGCTCGTGACCGGATTCGCGAGCGGCCTTCAAACCGCTACCGACACCAAACCAACCCGGCACAATCTGACGGGATTGAGTCCAACCAAAAACCCAGGGAATAGCGCGTAAAGAAGAGAGATCGGCGCTAGCATCGGGACGTCTTGATGGACGAGAGCCAAGAAAGAGATTGCCTAGTTGTTCAACGGGGGTTGATTGATAGAAATATGCTGGCAAATCTGGATGCTCGACTAGAGAGCGGTAGGAAGTGAAAGAGGCATCGCTGATAGCACTCATCGCCGTATTCCACTTAATTAAGTCCTCAGGGGATTGACGGGCAGCGCGATTTAGAACTGTGGCCTCTAACGCCGCAGCGAGAGTTAGTTCGACATTTTCTCTGGCCAAGGAAGGCAGTGCATATTTGTCGGAGATGACCTCGCCTTGTTCTGTCATCTTTATCTGACCATCAAGGGTTCCCCAAGGCAACGCGATAATCGCATCGTAAGTTGGTCCACCACCACGTCCAACTGAGCCACCTCGACCATGGAATAGTCTTAATTTGATGCCATGTTTACGTGCCACATCACGGAGTTTTCGTTGCGCTTGGTGAATCTCCCATTGGCTCGTAGCAATTCCTGCATCCTTATTTGAATCAGAGTAGCCCAACATAACCTCTTGAACGTTGCCTCGAAGTTCAACGATTTTGCGATAAGTGGGATTTGATAGAAGTCTTTCTAGGATCTCTCCTGCGGCGCGTAGCTCCGCAACTGTTTCTAGCAATGGTGCAACATCCACCCGTGCTACTTCCTGACTCAAATCAATCAAACCAGCCTGTTTAGCTAGTAATGCCGCAGCCAAAACATCCTCTGGCCCCTTAGTCATCGAGACTATGTAAGTCTCAACTACAGAAGGATCAAAGTTTTCCTGTAACTCTTTTATGGCGGTGAAGGTGCGCAAAGTCTTCGCATCCTGCTCATCGAGTTTTGAGCTCTCTACATTTTGCGCCTTTAATTGTTTAGTTAAGAAATCACACTTACCTGTCGAATCTAAATCAACATAATTTTCACTAGGGTAAAGAGCAGCAATAGCGCGTTGGTGAGCCCCAGAATGCTCTCGCACATCCATCGTGGCGTGTGTTAAGCCAAAAGCCGCAATAGTTCTGATAGTTCGTTCCAATAATCCCTGAGCAATCAATTCACCCCTATTGGCAAGCAGGGAGTTGTACATCAACATCAAATCATCAATCAACTCCTGGGTATTTTCGTAATCTCGACCCGGTTCATGTGCGCTGCCTTTGGCATGTCGATCCCGAGTAAGAAGTAAGCGATGTCGAATCGCGGTTGCCTTTAATCGGTATGGCTCTTCCACATTTATCCGCTTAAATCTGGGCTCAATCTCAGGCAGTCTTTGCAGATCCTGTGCAACTGAATCCAACAGCGGCTGTGATGTGCCCGCTAATTTTGTTGAGATTGATAGCGCTTGGCGTAGTTCATCTAAAGCTTCAAGGGTTACTCGTATGGCATGGCCCATCTGCAAAACTATGGCCTGCTTAGTTACCTCCGGGGTTATGTTTGGGTTGCCATCACGGTCGCCACCAATCCAAGAACCAAAGGTAAATGGCGTTGCAGTAGGAGGCAGCTTTATTCCTAGGCGCTTTAATTCGCGGGCGAAATCATCTAGCACCTCCGGAATTGTTAACCGGAACAAATCATCCAAATAATAAAGAGCGTTAATCGCTTCATCCAATGGCTCTGGTCTTCCTAAGCGAAGCTCATCTGTCTGCCATAACAAATCAACTGCCTCTGCCAATCTTCTTTCTTGGGCGGGTGATTCTGTTTGATCTAGTAACTCTGAAATAGTGGAAAGTTTGCTTAAGACAGATCTGCGCGCCGCCTCAGTTGGATGAGCGGTAAATAC
>JBEAXZ010000011.1:0-14743 GCA_041159565.1 Actinomycetota bacterium
AAACAGGTCAGCGGGGGAGTTTTCTCCCTCCTCCAAAATCTGGGCCGCTAGGGCAGCTGAATCTCCGTAACGAACATCTAGCTGAATACCGGTTTTCTCTGTGAACTCGGCAAGAAATGGAGCTATGAACTCCTCGCTACGACCGGAGTAAATGACCAAGCTCTGACCCTCGCTGCTGTCGGAGCTACATCCGACCAATGTTGAAACTAGTACGGTAAAGCTCGCTAAAGCCAGGAATAGCCGTGATTTCTTCAATTTTGAACCCATGGCGCCACCATAGGCCCATGTTGGGAATTACGCAACATAAGTGTTGCGTAATTCATCTCACTCGTTAGAAGGGGAGTTTTCTGCTGCTTCGGATTGCTCAGCCTCCTGTATGGGAGGCAAAGGTTCACTCTCCGCAAGAGCAGCGCTCAAAATGGTTGCACACTTTTCAATCTGCCACTCACGAGCACCATTTAGCCTGAGTTGAGTTTGTGTCGTTGCGATAACTCTTTCATTTAACTCCAGCACCCGTTCTTTGCCATCATCAAAACAAATCTTTCTCACCAACTCAGGGGTAAGAAGATTCTCTAGTGGCATCGCCAGTTCAGCAGCTACTGCTGCCAAATTATGTTTGGCATGTGACAAGTGTGCGTGTGCCAAAGGATATTTAATCTTCCAAATCTTGGCGGGAGGCAAGGAATCAGATTTGCCTCGAAGCTGTGGCCAGTCAGACTCCTTTAAATTGCTTGCTGCAAGATAAGTCTCTAGCCAAGTATCAATATAACTCTTTTGCAGCTCGTTACGAACCCTAGCCTTGACCTCTGGAATTTTTAAGAACTCGGCTTTAGTTTTAATCTGGGATTTAGCCAGGGCGATAATTACATAGTCAGATAGCAACCGACCAGGAGCAAGATCAATCTCTGATGCAATTACATCCCGTTTGTTCCAAAGTTCACGGATGATTGCTAGTTGGTATCTGGATTTAATCTCATGCATCCCCGAAGTACGACGCCAAGGTTCATTTCTAGGCTTTGGTGGAGGAGCCATCAATATCGCTGCGAAATCCTGCATGGCCCATTTCAATTTGCCTTGATCCTCTAGAAGTTTAGAAATTTCATCTTTTAGATCGAGCAAAACCGCAACATCCAACGCCCCGTAATCCAGCCACTCTTTTTCAAGTGGTCTTATTGACCAATCAACCGCTGAATGTTCTTTTGCAAGCGATATTTCAAGAAGTGATTCACAAAGAGCTCCTAAACCAACCCTTTCACACCCTGCGATACGCGCCCCTAATTCAGTGTCGAAAAGCAGAGTGGGGTGAATACCAAATTCACGAAGACAGGGCAGGTCTTGGGTGCTGGCATGAATTACCGTCTCACAACTACTCAAAACTGAATTTAAATCAGCTATTAATTGGGAGTCTTTTAGGGGTATTGGATCAATTAAATGTAGGCCACCATCTCGCCGAAAAAGTTGAATCAAATAAGCCCGTGCGCTGTAGCGAAAACCGGAGGCGCGCTCGGCATCAACTGCAATTGGGCCATGTCCGGCATCAAGCTGTTTGATGCATTCGGCAAATTGTTCTTCAGTTGTTACTAGTTCAGGGGTTCCCTGTTCAGGGGTTAATAAGGCACGCACTATTTTGCGAAACTTAATGTTTAACCGGCAGAGTTGCAACACCTTCGGGAACAGGAGGCAAGCCAGCGGCGTTGGCCATCAACTGCAGCCAGGCATTTACATGACTTATTAATTTTTTGGGATCGGCGGGTGTCCATGAAGCTCGAATCTCTATCTCTGATGATTCATCTTGAGGAGAGAGCTGTCCATAAGAAGCGCTCATTACTCGAGTTACAGTGCCACTGGGAGCCAGGTAATCGGCCGAAAAACTATTAAGCGCATCTATAAACCAAGACCAACCGACATCTGGAAGCAGGGGATCAGACTCCATCTCCGTTTCAAGAGCGGATCTAACAAATGTTACGCAACGAAACTTACCTTCCCACGCTTCTTGCCCTTCTGGATCATGAAGCAAAACAAAACGCCCAGTAGCGACATCGAGATCACCATCTGCTAAATCTGCGGATATAGCGTAAGCAAAAGGTGCCAGTCGTTGCGGCGCTGGAATTTCAGAGATAGAAATTTCCGCTCTAGTTTTAAGTTGCTTGATTTCTTCAATGACAGCATGAAAGAAATCAGTTTCATTCCTCACAAGACAAGGGTAGCCAGTATGCTCAGCAAATGGGTTCATTGCTTGCGCTTTTGTCGAGTGTTTTGTGGGGTACAGCTGATTATTTGGCTGGGAATCTATCTAAGAAATACAAAGCTATAGCGGTAACCGGCGTTTCTCAGTTTTTCGGATTACTTTTTGGCGTATCTGCAATTCTTCTTTTCTCTGATTTCATTAAACCTAATCTCTCTTGGGATGGCTATCTTCTGCCTGGCTTTGTAGCTGGAATCGCCGGCTTCATTGGTTTGATCTCTTTTTACACAGGGTTAGCAACTGGACGCATGGGGGTAGTTTCACCAATCAGCTCACTTTCCGTCGTTATCCCGTTGATCTTTGCATTGGCTCAAGGTGAGCGACCGACGTTGTTGCAAACTCTGGGAATATTGATTGCTATCGCTGGTGCGTTCATGGCTAGTGGGCCTGAGATCAAAAATGGATTACCGCTCAAACCAATAATTTATGCGGTTGTTGCAGCTATTGGTTTTGGCACCGCATTGACCTTTATCGCTATTGGATCTGAGACAGACTCACTGCACACCATGACAGCGATGCGCGTTGCCTCGGTCACGGTTTGTGTTTTCTTGGCTCTGAAGTACAAAACGATTGGCGGTTTTGTAAAAAGTAACATTCCGCTTTTGATTTTTATTGGTGTGGCGGATTTCTTGGCCAATTTCTTACTTGGTGTTGCAACTACTAAGGGGTTAGTTTCTATAGCTATGGTCCTAGGATCACTTTTTCCAATAGTCACTATTTTGTTAGCTTTTAAATTTTTGCATGAGAGGCTGATGAAGGTTCAGTACATTGGAATCGCATTCGCCTTAGGCGGAGTTATTCTGATTGCTATTTCCTAAGTGAAGTTATGGCTTAGGTATCCAAATCTCAAAAATACTTTTAGATACTTTTTCATGACTAAATAACTTGTAGTTGCTCTTTAGCGATTCATCATTCCAAAAATCGCCATCACCTGAATTTGGAGTATGGGTGATCAAAAGGGCATCTATGGCTTTCTCCTCAATAAGCGAGTTCAGAAAATTAACTCCGCCTTCAATTAGTACTGGGGAGCCAACCCTTTCCTGAGCTAGAGAAATCAACTCCTTAGGAGAAACTGGGGTGATGGTTAGTGTTTCACTTTGAATTGGGGATAAAGAACTGCTGGCAACAAAAATCGGAAGCGGTGATTTCTGGTAGGGCTCGTTGCGATATGTATTTCCGCCAATGATTAAGGCCTTTGCGCGGGCTCTGACCTGGTGAAATCTGATGCCATCCTCCGGGGTACGCAAAGGGGATGATTTACCCAAGGCGCTGGTTGCCTGATTAGAACCGACCATGATGTTGGCTAAAACTCTGGCCCCAACAGGAAGCTCTAGCTGCGCAACGCTCATAAGATGAAGGTACCCAATGTCAGTGGTCACCTTTAACTTAAATCCATGATTATCGATTGCGAAAGCTGTGTAATGCGAGATATCGCCTGTAGGGATTGTGTTGTTTCAGTGCTAATCGCACCCGCACCGGCTGTAAATGTGGAGGCTGAGGAGGCACGGGTGATCGATTTGCTGGCATCCCGGGGGATGATTCCTCCGCTGCGCTACGCTCAAAATGGAAAAATTGATGGGAATTCTCAGGATTCTACGGCGCTCTCAGGTTGAGTTAAGTGTGACTCCGCGGTTAGCCTAAACCGATGATTTTGCACCTTCGGCAAGGCAAGTGGCGTTCAGCCCTTTTCTGCCTATCGGCCTGCTTAATCGCAACCCTTACCCCGTCCGCCTCAGCGGCTCCATCTGCCGATTTACGCGCAGTCCGAGCAGAGGTGGAAAGACTTCAGGAAGATGCCGCCGAGGCGGGAGAGAATGCTCAGGCTGCCAAGATTCAATTAGCAAAACTAAAGTCCCAGCTGGCAACGGTTCAGCAGCAAGCGGATGTGCAGAAGCAGAGCGTTCAATCAATTGAGAAATCCTTAGCCGCTATTGCAGTAGCTCGTTATAAATCAACTGGACTTGGCGAAGGTCTAGAACTTCTCTTCTCCTCTGATCCATCCCTTTATCTCTCAGCAGCAGGTTCTTTGGAAAATGTTACGAGGAAACAGGCGATCGAATTAAGAAAATACGCCACAGCTAAACAGAGACTTGATGCGACCTCACTCACCGTCGGGGACAAATTACGTTTAGTCCAAGCTGCCGAGGCGAGATACCGTGCGCAAGCTGCGCAGGTTAAAAATAAACTCGCTGAAGCTGAAAAATTGCTTACCAAATTGGAAAAAGCGGATCGCGAGAGATTGCTAAAGCTTCAAGCCATGGATGAAGAGGAACGTCGTAAGTACTCACTTCAACAGGCCAAACTAGCTAATGCGGTGTCTGGCCGTGCAGGTACGGCTCTGCGTTATGCAGTCAAGCAAATTGGGGATAATTACGTTTGGGGCGCTTCGGGCCCGATTCGATGGGATTGCTCTGGATTGACCATGAGAGCCTTTCAGCAGGCGGGCGTGAGATTGCCTCACTCTTCACGTGCGCAGTTCAGTTATGGGAGATCGGTTTCGCGCAGCAATTTACAACCTGGTGATTTAGTCTTCTTTGGTTCGCCGATTTCTCACGTTGGAATTTACATCAGTAAAAACAAAATGGTCCATGCACCAAGGCCAGGAGCTAAGGTGCAGATCGCTGAGTTCGGCAATTATTTTGGTCGCAAGAAGTATGTTGGCGCCCGCCGTCTCTAATGGCCTCAATACTTCTAGTAACAAATGATTTTGGTCCCAGAGCAGGCGGTATTGAAAGTTTTGTAATTGGCCTTTTGGAGAGAATTCCCGCTGGAGAGGTGATTGTTTATACCTCTTTCCAACCAGAACATGAGAGTTATGATCAAAAGTGGATGAAGGATTATCAAGTCCAAGTTATTCGGGATAAATCAAAGATTTTACTGCCAACTCCAAGGGTCATTAGAGAGTTACAAGCGGTTGTTAGGCGGAACTCAATAACCAAGGTTTGGTTTGGTGCGGCTGCGCCACTTGGGGTTTCATCTCGTTGGCTGCGAAAAGCTGGAGTTAAACAAATTGTTGCGCTGACGCATGGTCATGAAGTTTGGTGGTCAAAAATCTGGCCATTTTCTTGGGGTATCTCCGAGATTGGCAAACAGGTTGATTATGTTACCTATCTAGGTGCTTTCACTAAGGCGGCGCTATCAGCGCAAATTAAAGATTCCAGCAAATTAATCAGAATAGCGCCAGGAATTGATACTAATCATTTTTCTCCACGGGATTCCTCTGACTTAAGAGAAAAGCATGGTCTGGCTAATCGGCCGACTGTGATTAGCGTTGGCAGATTAGTACACCGTAAAGGCCAGGATCGGTTAATAGAGGCGTTGCCCAAAGTTTTGGAATCTATTCCCGATGCAGCTTTGGTTTTGGTGGGCGAGGGTCCTTACCGCAAGCAACTTGATGCACTGGTCAAGAAATATGATTTAGGCAACCACGTATTTTTTATTGGAAGAATCAATTTTGCCGAGCTACCGAGTTACATATGCATGGGGGATGTATTTGCGATGCCCTCCCGATCAAGGTTGTTTGGTTTAGAGGTTGAAGGATTAGGAATCGTTTATTTAGAGGCCAGTTCCTGCGGTTTACCTGTAATTGGAGGTGCCTCGGGAGGCGCACCTGATGCGGTACTAGATGGCGAAACCGGATATGTAGTTGATGGCAATGATCTCAATGCAATATCATCTCAAATAGTTAAGTTGTTGGGTGATGCAAAACTTCGCCAAAGGATGGGGGAGCGTGGTCGAGAGTGGGCCATCGAATCTTGGCGCTGGGAGATTTGGTCTCAAGAGTTCAATAAGGCTCTGGATATTTAAGGTAGTAAGCCAAATTTTCGCGCGTTATTAATAGCTTGTACTCGATTCTCCGCATTTAGCTTACGGTAGATAGCAGAGAGGTGTGTTTTGATAGTTGATTCAGTCACGAATAGGGCGGCTGCAATCTGCAAAATCGTGTCACCACTGGGCAATTTCTCAAGTATCTCGATCTCTCGTGGGGTTAAATCCACACCTTTATTTTTGGCGGCTATAGCATCGGTTAATTTGCGAGCCGTAAAAGACAAAGGTTTGTTGGCGCTTAACTTTATCGCTTTAAGTAACTCGCCAACTGGAGCGGTCTTGTCAACATGAGAACTTGCTCCCGATTGCATTGATGCTAGTACATGTTCTGGCATGTTGGACATAGTCAGAACTACTATTCCAATACTTTGCGAAAGCGATCTTGCCCACGCTACTACCTCGAGACCACTTCCATCTGGGAGATGCAGATCAACAACAATGACATCTGGATTGTGATGTGAGATTTGGGCAATCGCCTCTCGTTTTGAAGCAGCCTCTCCAACTATTTTTATATCTTCATCTCGGTTAACTAAGCGGCGCAGTCCCTCTCGAACGATCGCATGATCGTCGATGACTAGGACCCGCAGCACCATTACTCCAGATGCTTCCTGTCGATTATGATTCGAAAATGAGTGCCAGTTTCATTAGCGGTGCAAAGGTATTCAGCGGTGAATTGTTTAAGTAGTTCATCAATACCGATTAATCCAAATCCATTGCTTTGCAATTTCACCATTCCAATGCCATCATCCCCGACTTCCAGAATGAGGAATCGGTCGGTAATCTCGTGACGTAAATAAAAACGGGTAGCCCTTGAGTGTTTCAAGGTGTTGCGAGCAATTTCGATCAATACCTCGTTTAACTTTGCCTCGACATTTTTGTGGAGTACCGGGTAGTTGAAATCCCCAGTGAAGCGCAATTCATGCAGGTTTTGAGCAATGAATGCAGCAACATCGTTACGTGTGTGCAGTCGGGTCTGGTAAATCTCATCTCGAAAACCTTGGGCTACCCTCATGACCTCCATGCGAATCTCTCTGATTTCGGCACGAAGTTCAATGTTTATCGGCTCGGCAATAACAGCATCCAGGCGGTACCCGATTGCCGCTAGATCTTGCGCCAAAGTTTCATGAAGCCGACGGGCAAGACCTAGACGTTCAGCCTCAAATGAATCAGCTGAACTGAAGTTATCAACTGTGGGGCTAGGCAAAAAGCTCCGCGATCTCTGCAGCAAACTCCTTTTGCACCACATGGCGCTTTACCGACAACTTAGCGGTCAAATGTCCGCCAGCGATTGTGAAATCAACTGGCAAGATTGTGAATTTGCGGATTGATTCAGCTCGGCTTACCGCTTTATTTGCCTCATCAACCGCGGTTTGAATTACCGCGATTAAATCTGGATCCTTGGTCAGCTCTGCAATAGTCGCGCCATCTTTCTTGTTTGCAGAAACCCAACCCTTGAGCGCATCTGGATCTATTGTGACTAGTGCTGCGATATAAGGCTGATTGTCGCCAACCACGATGCACTGACTTACTAGCGGATGTGCGCGTAGCCGATCCTCGAGTACAGCCGGCGCAACATTTTTACCGCCAGAGGTAACAATCAACTCCTTCTTGCGTCCAACGATGTAGAGATAACCCTCTTCATCAAGCTTTCCTAAATCGCCAGAACGGAAATAACCATCATTTGTGAATACCTCTTTATTCGCTGCATCATTTTGCCAATACCCGCGCATAACTATTGGACCCTTGATTAAAACCTCGCCATCATCATCAATCTTGATAGTGGTTCCCGGAATTGGTTTTCCAACAGATCCAACTTTGTGGTGGGTGGTTAAATTAAGTGTTGCTCCAGCGGTTGTCTCGGTTAGGCCATAGCCCTCAAGAACTCTCACACCAGCACCGCGATAGAAGTGACCTAAACGCTCACCAAGCGGAGCACCTCCAGAAATCGCCGCTTCTACACGACCACCAAGTCCGTGGCGGATCTTGGAGTAAACCAACTTGTCAAAGAGGCCATGTTTTAACTTAAGCCCAAGTGGGACATTTCCTGAATCCAAAGCTTTGCTGTACTCAATCGCTACATTAGCGGCCGCTCTGAAGATAGCTCCTTTTCCAGCGGCATCTGCTTTTGCCTCTGCGCTGTTGTAAACCTTTTCAAAAATACGGGGGACAGCCAAGACGAAGGTTGGCTTGAATGATGCGAGATCTGTAGTCAATCTGCCAAGTACATCTGGGCAATGAGCCAAGTGCAAACCTGCGCGCACAGCACCAATCTGAACCATGCGACCAAAGACGTGTGCAACAGGTAGGAATAATAAAGTTGAGCCACCTGGCTTCATAAAGAGATCTGCAGCACCCATCACAACATTGCCGCACTCTGCCAAAAAGTTTCCATGTGTTAACTGAACGCCCTTTGGTTTTCCAGTTGTTCCAGATGTGTAAATCAAAGTAGCCAAGGTTTCTGGATTTAAAGCGTTGCGACGATTGTCAATCTCCTGATCCGAGATATCTCTACCCAAATAGGCCAACTGGGCCAAAACATTTTCAGTCATGACCCAACAGTTCTTAACCTTGTTGGATAGAACGGGAGTGACCGCATCCTTTAATTGAGGTGTTTCAACAACTATCGCAACGGAACCTGAGTCGGTGAGAATCCAATCTACCTGCTCTGCAGAAGATGTTTCGTAAATTGGAACAGTAACTCCACCAGCAAACCAGATTGCGAAATCAAGAATGGTCCACTCATAACGAGTGCGGGCCATAATTGCTACGCGATCGCCTATCTGTACTCCAGATGCGATCAAGCCTTTCGCTGTTGCGCGAATCTCCGCTTCAAACTCTCGAGCCGTTACTGGTTGCCATCCATCACCAAGAGGTCTGGAAACCATTATGCGCTCAGGTTCAAACCAAGCGCGCTCGGCAACTAGGTTGGTGAGATTTCCTGCGGTGGCCGCAGGTTCAAGGGCAGGGGCGAAGTATTCAGTCATGGACGAAAATTAGCGGTTACTGGCAGGTAACCGGAAGAGGTAACCTGCGCTCATGGCCGATATGTCTTCCAGCTCCACCACAATCGAAGCGCCCGCCGATGAGGTACGCGCAGTTTTATTTGATATTCAGTCCTATCCAAGTTGGTCCTCAGCAATTAAGTCAGTCGAGGTCCATGAGAAGGATGATCAAGGACGCCCAATAAAGTTGACCATCAAGGTGGAGGCAGGGGTGTTAAAGGATCGCGCCACCCTGAGTTATGACTGGAGCAAGGCGCCTGATGAGGTTTCCTTTTCTCTCGATGAAGCTGACATGATGACTGAGATGGATGGTCACTATTTGATCAAAGATAATGGCGATGAAACCACAACGGTCACGTACTCGCTTGGTACCGCACTGGCTATGCCTGTGCCTGACATGATGCGTAGAAAAGTTGAGATGTCCACAATCGAACAGACGATCTCACAGCTGAAGCAAAAACTCGAGGGCTAAAAAATAACCAGATGAGCTTTGCACTTGGCATCGATGTCGGGGGCACCAAGGTACTTGGTGGTCTAGTTGATGAAAATGGAAAGATTTCTCATACCGCACGTCGTGATACACCCCGAGAAGGTGGTTTGGCTCTAACTAAAACAATCGCTGATGTTGCACATGAGTTGATGCAACAGCATGAGGTCTGCGGGGTCGGAGTTTCGGCTGCTGGATTTATTTCCTCAGATCGTAAAACCATGTTAGCCACTCCTAATATCGCCGGGTGGAATGGTGTTAATTTAACCGATCAACTCCAGGAGCTAATTGGCCGACCAGTAGTTCTAGAGAATGATGCCAATAGCGCTGCTTGGGGAGAAAAGAAATTTGGTGCGGGAAAAAATTTCAAAACGGTAATCATGTTAACTGTCGGCACCGGACTAGGTGGCGGTTTGATTATTGATGACACTCTTTATCGAGGAGCGTTTGGAATTGGTGCTGAGTTTGGTCATATGCGAGCAGTGCCAGAAGGTCATCTTTGCGGATGTGGAGTGCGGGGCTGTTTCGAGCAATACGCATCGGGAAATGCGTTGTTACGCCATGCCAGAGAGGCGATTCAAGCCTCGCCTGATTTAGCAAAAAACCTGTTGTCACGCGGTAATGGCACCGTAGATGGCTTGTCCGGCAAACACATAACTGCAGCCGCACAAGAGGGAGATCCCGTAGCTATTGCTGCTTTCAATACAACCGGTCAGTGGCTAGGCGCTTTATGTGCCTCTCTAATTGCTGGATTAGACCCAGAGGCGTTTGTAATCGGTGGTGGAGTTATCGATGCGGGAGAAATCTTGTTATCTCCGACCAGAGAAGCAATGAATCGTCTAACTCCATTTAATGGAAAGCGACCATCGCCAGTTATTGTTCCTGCCACATTAGGTAATGATGCCGGGTTGGTCGGAGTTGCCGACTTGGCTCGACTTTAAATCTTAATTTTCAAAGGGATAAGCCAATCCAATCTGCTTTCGAATCTCATCCATGGTCTCCATAATTGATTGAGAATCAGAAAGGGTCATTAGCTCTGACTCTTTCTTGCCCTCTCTAACAAGTTTGGCAAATTCGATTGCTTGTTCACGCAATCCATGGCCGAGATACTCTTTTGGATAGCTAATCACCTCGCCATTCGAATGCTTCAAACTCATTGAGGTTGGCGTGTAAAAGCTGCCATGAATCTCCAATGTAGCTTTTGTTCCGATCACAGTTGCCGTACAGGGCGTCTTAATGGAAAGTGTGGTGTGCAGGTTTGCTTGATAGTTATTGTCATACTCAAAAATTATCGAGGTGCTTTCATCAACCCCTGACGAGGTAAAGCCAGCGCGGGCTGTTATTTTTGCTGGCATGCCGAAAATCAAATAAGAGAGAGATATTGGGTAGATTCCCAGATCAAGTAACGCACCTCCCGCCAATTCTGGTAGATGCAACCTGGCATGCCGCTCTGCCGGCAGATTTTGACCATGATCGGCATATAAAAATCTGATTTCGCCCAATACTCCTTGCTGGATCAAATCCCTCACGAGTCGATAGTGAGGCAGGAATCGGCTCCACATAGCTTCAACAAGTAAAAGGTTCTTTTCTTTGGCTTTGGCGATCATTTCCGCAGATTCTTTAGCGTTCACGGAAAATGGTTTCTCACAGAGTACGGGCTTACCGTTTTCTAGAGCCAGCAAGGTATTGGGGCAATGAAAAGGATGAGGAGTAGCTACATAGATCCCATCAAGATCCTGTTCAACTAAGGATTGATAACTACCGAAGGGTAATCCGCCAAATTGATCAGAAAATCGCTGCGCTGAATCAAGAGAGCGAGAGCCGATCGCAGCTACTACATGTCCTTCAGCAAAGCTCAAATCCTTTGCAAAAGCCTTTGCGATTGAGCCGGTGCCTAATATTCCCCAGCGAAAATCACTCATAGCGCTACGCCATCATCATTGATCTCATTTTCAGGTTTCATCTGCCAGAAGAAAGCAAACACTCCTGCGGCCAAGGCGATAGCACCTGGCCATGCCCCCAAACCAAGTGGATCAAAATTTAAATACTGCACGACCGCGGCATAAATGGGTCCACCTATCACTCCAATTAAAGCACCACGTTGAATCTGAGTCAGTTTGGGTAATGGCTTGTTATCACCCTGATACTTATCTGCTGACTCCAAGTTTTCCATCTCCTCTAACTCATCAAGGAAAGTAGAGGGGGATGATTCATCAAGTGAAAGCCCCGAGACTATTGCAGCAAACTCCGCATCAATTAAATCATTTTCATCACGGCGTAGATCTCCTGCCAAAACATCTTTCATAAAATTGAGGGACTCTTCTACAAGCAGCTCTAAATCGTAATCAAGGGCAACATTGTGGTAGGAACGTTCAAAAATAACCTCTCGAATATCCACCG
Source organism: Actinomycetota bacterium (assembly GCA_041159565.1). Taxonomy (GTDB): domain Bacteria; phylum Actinomycetota; class Actinomycetes; order Nanopelagicales; family Nanopelagicaceae; genus MAG-120802. The sequence goes on from JBEAXZ010000011.1 coordinate 11,963, forward strand.
ATGAAACATTGTCGATTACAGTCTCTGAATTCTTTGGATCTACTACATGATCATTTATTGAGTAACCAACCATTAGCGGTACATCGACTAAGTGCAACTCTCTTCTAACCTCTCGCCAGAGTTTTTGTAGTGAGTGAAGCGCATGTAAAGGGGTTCTGCCATAGCTATGTTTAGGAGGGTTGGGGGCGGCAACATCGGTGCCACGCCCGCCTACAGAAGGGATAAAGTATTTTAGAAATGGCACCAGCTTTAAAATTGCACGCTCATCATGAATCGCTGGATTAACGAGCATCATTCCCTCAATCTCTCGCCCGCGTCGCGCAGCCAACTTCAGCGCTAAAGCACCGCCCATAGAAAAACCTGCGACAAAAACCCTGTCATGTTTTGCAACTAATTTATCTAAAGCTACATCGACCTCTGCGTACCAATGTTGCCATCTGGTTTGATTCATATCTTGCCAATTACTTCCATGGCCAGGGAGTTTTGGTACATAAACGGTGAATCCAGATTGGTGTAAAGATTCGGCCCAAGGTCGGACCGATACTGGAGAGCCGGTAAAGCCGTGAATCATCAAGATCGCGACGCCACCGCCAGCTAGGTGAATTTCTTCACTGTTTGGAATCACGCTCACGACACGCATATTGTCACAACTAGAGCAAAAGGCTCTAAATTAGGGCCGTGGCATTTGGAAAAAAGCGCTCGATGCAGTCATCAGTTCAATCGATGGTGCAAGGGGACAAATTGGCCTATGGGCTTTTGAAATCTTTTTTGTTGCCAGTACTTACATTGTTATTCCGCCCCAAGGTTCGTGGCTTAAGAAATGTTCCATCAACTGGCCCGGTAATCATCGCCTCTAACCACTTATCCTTTAGTGATTCAATCTTTATGCCTTTAGTGGTTCCAAGAAAGGTTACCTTTCTTGCCAAGAGTGAGTACTTCACATCTCCTGGAATCAAAGGTTTAGCGAAGAAATTAACCTTCATTGCATTAGGTCAGGTAGCGGTTGATCGGGCCGGAGGCTCTAGAAGTGAGGCAGCGTTATTAACTGGATTGTCAGTGTTGGCTGAGGGTGGATGCTTGGGAATTTATCCAGAGGGAACTAGATCTCCAGATGGCCGGCTTTACAGAGGGCGCACTGGTGTGGCCCGTTTGGCTATGGAAAGCGGTGCTCCGGTTGTTCCAGTTGCAATGTTTAACACCGCCGAGATTCAACCGACCGGAAAGGTATTGCCGAAAATAATGCGGGTGAAGATGGTTTTCGCTGAACCGATGTACTTCTTAACTCCAGAGAAATCCAATGATCCAGAGGAGCTTCGTAAAGCAACTGATGCGATTATGAAGAAATTACAGGAGATGTCCGGCCAGGAGTATGTAGATATCTACGCCTCGCAGGCAAAAGAGGCGCTCGAAGAGGAGAAAAAAAGAAAGCGGGCCAGCGAGGAGTAATTACTCAGCGCCAAAAATCTCTCTTCGATCGGAGATAAATTTGCAGGTTTCGCATTTTGAATCTCGAACTGGGGTCGGTCCGGAAATAACCTCAATAAAATCCTGCAATCTTTCCTGCAATCCCTGAGGGTTTCTGATTATGGGAAACCAAGAGCTATTTAAATCCAAGGAGAATCCAGAGTATGGATCTCCCGAAGGCTTCTTCGGGGACCAGACGAGAAGGCCAATAACCGAAACTTTTCGTGGCTCCCCAGAGACTGGATTCTCAAGGGCAAAGGCATAAGCCTCGAGTTGTGGAGCGTAGAAATCGCTCTTGTCGTTATCTCGTCCCTGAAATTTGCAATCGATAATTCCATAAGTTCCATCCTGGAACTCCATTAAGAGATCGTATTTTCCTCGGATTGCGTACGGCGATGGTTTGCCGTTGTATTCAATGGGAACTGATTTAACCCAACCACCACGATCAAGCACCCGTCCCTCTTTAATTTCAGGATGTAGGTGGGCGGAGAGAGCGTTGTTGAAATGATTCTCCTGTAACGCAGAAAGCTCTCCAACGAGAGGCATAAAGGAAGGCGCTTTAACTCCATGGTTGTAATTGAGCCATAAACAACGATGGCATCCATTCCAAGAGAAAGTTAAATCGCTGGGGCTAATGAATTCGCGGGCTTTGCTCATAAGGGCGATTCTGCCCGTAGCCACTGACAAATCTGGGATTACAGGGCGGAGATAAGTGTGAAAATTCCCAACACCATCATCACCAAACCGCCTATGCGCCGCATGGTGACCAATCGAGCGGGGGTAGTGGCCATCCATTCTCTAACCGTTCCTGCGATTAATCCCCAAGTACCATCAGAAAAGAAAGCCAAGATAGCGAAGGTGGCACCCATTAGAACAAGTTGCGAAGTGACATTTGAGGAACCTTTATCTATGAACTGCGGCAAAATCGCAGCAAAGAAAACTAAACCTTTTGGATTAAGCGCTCCAACCCAGAATCCATCTTTAGCTGATTTCAATGGCGAAGGTCTGAGATCTCCCTGATTTACCATGTCTGCGGCGTGAATTTTGGAGTGCTTAATTGCATCAATGCCCAAATAAATTAGATAAAAACCACCCAGTAGTTGAACAGTTATAAAGGCAATCTCACTACGCTGAAGAATTGGTCCAAGTCCAAAAGCCACCATTAAAGACAATGTGAATGCACCTGTTACATTTCCCGCCACAGTTGCGACAGCGGTTGCTCGACCCCATGCAATGGCGCGCGCAATTATGAATAGGACACTTGGACCTGGTGCCAAAATAATCACCATAGCGGCAACCAAATACTCGGGGTAGCGT
>JBEAXZ010000012.1:0-14726 GCA_041159565.1 Actinomycetota bacterium
GTCTTTATCGGATCAAAAGTTTCGAGTTTGTTAAAGGCTGGCTTTTCTGGAAGCTTGTCATGAACAATATTGAAGATGCCTTCTAGTTGTGCTTGGAACTCACGGGCGATTTGATCAGACTCTTCCTGGGTAATGTCGCCGCGGCCTACTAGAGCCTCTGCGTAAAGCACGCGAGTAGTGCGTTTTGCATCTATTAACTTGTACATACGTGGCTGTGTGAAGCTTGGCTCATCACCTTCGTTGTGTCCTCGGCGGCGATAGCAGACCATGTCGATAACAACATCTTTATTAAATGTTTGGCGGTACTCGAAAGCTACTCGAGCTACACGTACACAAGCCTCGGGGTCATCACCATTTACATGGAAAACCGGAGCTTGAATCAATTTTGCGATATCAGTTGAGTAGCGCGAAGAACGTGCCGATTCAGGTGATGTTGTGAAGCCGACCTGATTGTTGATGACGACGTGAATGGTTCCACCTGTGCGATAGCCACGAAGTTGAGACATATTTAAGGTTTCGGCAACTACACCTTGGCCGGCGAAAGCTGCATCTCCATGAATCAAAATTGGCATCACTGAGAAAGCACTCTTTACATTTTTACGATCCTGCTTTGCCCTGACAATTCCCTCTAGAACAGGGTTTACCGCCTCTAGATGTGATGGGTTGGCAGCAAGATAAATCTTCGTCTTCTCACCTGATTCGGTAACAAAATCACCATAGGTACCAAGGTGATACTTAACATCACCAGAACCTTGGACTTCATTCTCTTGGTAGTGACCTTCAAACTCCTGGAAAATTTGTCCATAGGATTTTCCAGCTACATTTGCCAAAACATTCAAACGACCACGGTGCGGCATTCCAATGCAAACCTCATCAAGCTCAGCTTTCGCGGCATAACGTGCAATCGCATCAAGAAGAGGAATAACAGATTCCCCACCCTCTAGTGAGAAGCGCTTCTGTCCTACGAACTTAGTGTGCAGGAAGGTTTCAAAAGCTTCTGCTGAATTTAATTTGCGGAGAATTCTTAGCTGCTCTTCACGTGGGAAGAATGGTGAGCCAACTTCAACCTGACTCTGAATCCATTTACGCTCTTCAGGAGAATCGATATACATATACTCGATTCCAATTGAACGGCAGTATGAGTCACGAAGAGTGCCGAGAATATTTCTCAACTTTGCGTAAGGACGACCACCAAAACCACCGGTAGCAACCTCACGATCTAAATCCCACAGTGTTAAGCCATGGGTTACAACATCAAGGTCTTGATGGCTCCGTTGTTTGTATTCAAGTGGATCTATGTCAGCCATTAAATGTCCACTTGTGCGGTAGGCCTGAATCAATTGTTGAACACGAGCTGCCTTGTTGAGCTGATCTTTTCCTTCTGGAATATCCGCATGCCAATGAATAGGAACATAAGGGATTCGCAAAGCGGCAAAAATCTCAACGTAGAAATCTTCGGCTCCCAAGAGAATTTCATGTATCCGGCGCAGGAAATCACCTGACTGAGCACCTTGGATAATGCGGTGGTCATATGTAGAGGTAAGTGTGACAACTTTGGAAATCGCTAACTCAGCAATGGTTTCCTCGCTGGCCCCTTGGAACTCAGCTGGATAATCCATCGCTCCAACGCCGAGAATTAAACCCTGTCCCTGAACCAAGCGCGGAACTGAGTGAACCGTTCCGATGGTTCCTGGATTGGTGAGCGATACCGTAGTTCCCGCGAAATCTTCGACGGTTAATGCACCTTTGCGGGCTTTCTTAACCAAAGCTTCGTACTCAGACCAGAACTGGCCAAAATCTAGATTCTCGCATCCCTTAATTGATGGAACTAATAATTGGCGAGAGCCATCTTCTTTAGCCAAGTCAATTGCGATTCCCAAATTGATGTGATCGGGAAATCCGATTGCTGGTTTGCCATCTTGTTCAGTAAAGAATGCGTTCATCTCAGGCATTTCCCGCATCGCTTTAATCATCGCGTAACCTATTAGATGGGTGAAAGATACTTTTCCGCCACGTGCTCGCTTCAAATGATTATTAATAACAGTTCGATTATCAATCATTAATTTGGCTGGAACGGCTCTCACGCTGGTAGCGGTAGGAACCGTCAAAGAGGCTTCCATGCTCTGTACAACTCGATTAGCAACTCCGCGAAGTGGTTCTACCCGTGCAGATGTGGGTGCTGAAACTTGTGGGGCGGGTTTAGCAACAACTTGTGCTGGTGTTGGAGTTGGCTGAGTTGTTGGTCTAACAGTTGGTTGTGGTGTTGGCGCAACTACTGGTTCAGGAGTAACGGAAACATTGGCCGGTGCTTGCGGCTGCTGTTGCCGCTTTGGAATTGGTGGAACACCTGCAGATGTTGCGGTTGCTGTGTTGTCTCCGGGTTTGTATCCAGCGAAGAACTCTTTCCAATCATCTTCAACAGAGTTGGGATCGGCTAAATAACGTTCATACATTTCATCAACTAGCCACTCATTTGATCCAAATGAGCCGCCGAATTTGTTATCTGGAGTCATGCCCGCCACAGAACGAAAGCCTATCTGCGTTAGAGGAGAGCACTCCACCTGGCCAGAGCGTGATTGGCCACAGTTTCAACCTGCATCTTTGCCGGACCTAGGGCACCCTCGCCCCATGGGATTAGCTTTTGTGACCGGCGCCAGTCGGGGATTGGGCCGAGAGGTAGCCCGGGAACTGGTTGCAAAGGGGCATCAAGTAATAGGTATCGCGAAAGATCCGCAAAATGCTCAGATCGCTGCGACCGAGCTCGGCATCCCTTTTGAATTGGTAGATCTACAGGACATAGCGGCCACCCGTCAGATGGCGCAACAACTCCTCAACAAGTACGGCGTTCCCGAGATCTTGGTGTTGGCCCACGGTGTTATGAGTGAGAAGATGGCAAAGACGCTACGTACCAATGACGCTGAGTGGTCTCGAGTTATGGACATTAATCTCAACTCTGTCTTTACCCTAGTTAATGCAATTGGTGCACCTATGGCTGAGGCGCGAAATGGTCGAGTAATTATTTTCTCTGCATGTCTCGGAAGAATGTCCGGTCCAGGAAATGCTGGTGGATTAGCTCCCTATCGAATTTCGAAGGCGGGCGTTAACGCTCTAGTTAGAAACTTGGCCCATGAAACTGGACATGGCGCAAGAGGTTTCTTAGTTGATGCCATCTGTCCAAATCACAGTCGTACAGATATGGGCGGACCCGATGCTCCACGTAGTGCGCAAAAGGGTGCTGCCACAGCTGTTTGGTTAGCTTTACGAGAGTTTAATCAGGGAGATTTAACTGGAGTGCTTTGGGAGGATCACGAGGTTGTTCCCTGGTGATTTCCTTTTGGAATCGCTGCTAACGCTGAAAGCAAAGTAGCAAATGCAACACTACCTAAAATAAATCCAATCAAATCTCTTTCTCCATCAATCATGTAGTAAGCAACACCAATGGCGATTAAGTTAGCCATTACTGTGGGGCCACGACCATAATTTCTTTGTTGTCGAAAACCACGACCAGCAAATAAGAGACCTGTTCCACCTAGCACTAAAAAAACAATCTCCGCAATGACCGCATCGAGCTCCTCCACCTGAGAAGTTAAGGTGCGAACCAGTAAATAGAGACCCAAAGCCAAGAGAAATACCCCTTCCACACTTACTAAGAAAGCGGCAATTGAGTGAACTTTTTTTGGGACTAGGCGCATGATGCAAAGAATAGGGGATGAGAAAAGGGTTTTCTGGTCTTGTATGAAGGCAATAACTTCTCTTATGGCCTACTTCGACGAGGGGATATATGACCCACTAACTGGGTTGCTTGCTCCGCTCTACTTTTATGAGAGTTCTCAGCGTTTAATCTCCTGGGCCGAACGGACGGGTCGTCAAACGGCATTAATCTCAATTCAATTAGGTGATCTAAAGGATGAACAAATAATCAAATGCGCTTCAGATTTAAATGTGGAGTTACGTGGTGGAGATCTGCTAGCGAGAATGAGCGAAAAGCAATTTGTTCTTCATATGATTGGTGATTTGTTGGGTGCTCAGCAGTTAATTTTTCGATTAAAAAACAAGACCAAAGCCAATCTAGTTTTTGAAGCAGTTGAGTTACAGAGGGGAGAGGGGATTGCTTCCGCACTTAGGCGCCTGGGTGTTTAGCTTTGCGGAATGAAGATTTGAGATTGGTAATACCGTAGCTCTTCAATGGAATCTTTGATGTCGCCTAATGCACGATGATTTCCAGTTTTCTTTGGGGCGTTGAAGTAAACCTTGGGGTACCAACGTCTAGCCAATTCTTTGATTGATGAGACATCAACAGTTCGGTAATGCAAGTAATCATTTAGGGCTGGCATATCGCGGGCGATAAAGTTTCTATCCATTCCGACAGAGTTTCCAGCCAACGGAGATTTTCCAGGTTGAGTGTGTTCCGCCAGGTAATTCAAGACAGCTTCCTCGGCTTGAGAGAGCGTCACACCTTTTGGAATTTCATTGATCAATCCCGACTCAGTATGCATGGCGCGTACTTCATCCCGCATGCCAGCTAATTTTTCTGGAGAGGTAGTGATTACAAGATCGACTCCATCGCCCAGGACATTTAACTTCTCGTCGGTAACCAAAACCGCAATCTCTACCAGAGCATCATTTTCAAGGGATAAACCCGTCATTTCACAATCAATCCAGATCAGAGGGGGGTTTTCGCTAGCCATGGTGGTAGAGCCTATTGCCAGAATGACATTTCACCACTCGTTCACCTTCCGTTAACTAACACTCAACCCTTCTGGATTGGATTCCTAGCAGTATCCGCCGCGTGACCATGTTGGAGGACAGAGCAAGCGGGCAGACCCCGGCCCCTCGGCCCATTACCAATCAACCTCGTAAATCTGATCAAGTGTTTAGAGCCGTGGTTTTCTTGGGAGGACTTTCTTCTTTAATAACTCTGGCGGCAATCGCAATTTTTCTTGGAATTCGTGGTTTCGAAATCATAGCGCGCGAGGGACTCAGTTTTATAACGGGATATGAGTGGTACTCATCAATCAATGCTGATGGTTTGTCTGGAGATCAACCATCGGTCTATGGAATCGGTGCCATGCTTGTTGGAACAATCATAACCGCTCTCATTGCTGTAGTAATTGGAGTTCCCATTGCTGTAGCAGCAGCATTATTTCTAAACTTCTATGCTCCAAATTTTATTCGCGGAACATTGGTTGCAGTTATAGATCTGATGGCGGCATTTCCATCTATATTGTTTGGACTTTGGGGACTGAATGTATTGATGCCTAGTGCAGAGTATTGGGCCAAGCTTTTACACAAATACTTAGGTTGGGTTCCGCTATTTGATGTTTCAGCACCAGTTTTCACTCGCTCTCCGTTTGTTGCTGGTGTTGTGCTCGCAATTATGATCATTCCAATTGTGACTTCAGTAGCCAGAGAAGTTTTTTCGCAAACTCCACTAGATAGAATTCAAGCGGCATATGCTCTGGGCGCAACCAAGTGGTCCATGATTCGCGCCGTGGTCTTGCCTTTTGGATCTAGTGGTGTTGTCGGTGGTGCCATGCTGGGATTGGGTCGCGCGATGGGTGAAACAGTTGCTGTTTTCACCGTGTTAAACATTGTTTTCCAAGCCAATTTCCAAATTCTCCTCGGAGCGGGTGGAAATGTTGCCTCACTAATAATCTTGAAGTTTGGCGAGGCTACGGCAGAAGAAATCAAAGCTTTGATGGCAGCCGGATTGGTTCTCTTCCTCCTAACTTTGCTGGTTAACATGATTGCTGACTTGATTGTTAACCGCGCAGGGAGACAGGGAAGATAATGACAATTCCTGTTCCCTTAAAACCATGGCGTCCAACTCCAAAAGCGTTATTGCCTAATGTTTTGGCAGGGTTAGTGGTTATTGCTGGATCCTGGCTCTTGATTGAATTCACGGGATTGGCAGGAAAATTAGGCACCTTTGTGGCGGCATCCCTGCTCTCGATAGTCGCATTATCTCTAGTTGCAGGAATTCAACGAGGTACTCAAGCGGCAAAGAATTCGGCGGTTGGAACAATTGTTGCGATTGGTTCACTTCTGGCCATGTTCCCAGTCGCTAGTATTTTGATTACTGTTCTAATTAAGGGCGTAAAAGGAATCTATGTTGGGTTTTTTACCAATGACATGTCTCTAGCTTCCGTAAATGATCCTTTGGACTCGGGTGGAATTCTTCATGCGATCATCGGTACTTTGCTACTGATCTTGTTTGCGATGTTGATTTCAGTTCCGCTAGGAATCCTTACTGCCTTGTATTTGACTGAAATAAAGGGTCCAGGTTCCAGATTAATCCGCTTCCTCGTACAAGCAATGAGTGGAGTTCCCTCAATTGTTGCAGGGTTGTTTATCTACTCTGCATTTATCTCTGGGACTGGTCGAGGTTTCTCTGGCTTCATGGGCTCTCTGGCTCTTTCAATTCTTATGCTCCCAACAGTTGCTAGAACTGCTGAGGAGGTTCTTCTCTTAATTCCGGCTGATTTACGTGAGGCTGGTTTGGCGCTAGGTGCCACTCAATGGCGCACCGTTGCCATGGTTGTTGTCCCAGCGGCCAAATCTGGACTGATAACTGCGGTAATTCTTGGAATTGCAAGAATCGCAGGAGAAACGGCACCATTGTTATTCACAACAGGTGGTGGAGATGCCATTAATGCAAATCCATTTGATGAAGTAATGGGATCAATTCCATTTGCTATATGGAAGGCCTTAATCGCGGGCTCAGAGCAATCCAATGCACGAGCTTGGGCTTCAATTCTGGTGTTATTAATAATAGTCATGGTCTTGTTCTTCACCGCACGCCGTCTAGGAAAGAGGAAAATCTAATGTCTGAAAATGTGCAACCAGCTTCGCTAGCAAATGTGGCTAATGCTCATGCTCGAAAGACAACCGCAACGCGTCCTCTTGGCACCGGTTTGGAAGCAAAGAATGTCCATGCCTGGTTTGGGAAGAATCATGTGCTGTCTGATATTTCATTGGACTTTGCGTCCGGAACAGTGACCGCTCTGATTGGACCCTCGGGTTGTGGTAAATCAACATTTATTAGAACTCTAAACAGAATGCATGAGTTTATTCCAACCGCTGCGATGGCCGGCGAAGTTCTACTTGATGGCAAAGATGTTTATGCTCCCGGTACTGATGTGACCAAGATTCGACTAAAAATCGGAATGGTTTTCCAAAAACCAAACCCCTTTCCATCCATGTCGATTGGTGAAAATGTTCTAGCCGGCCTGAAGCTTGCCCAGTTAAAGCAGTCCAATAAGGATGATTTATTAGAGGAGTGCCTGGTCAGAGCAGGATTATGGAATGAAGTAAAAGATCGACTGGATGCACATGGAGGCTCGCTTTCCGGTGGACAGCAGCAGAGATTGTGTATTGCGCGTTCGTTGGCCGTGAGACCTCAGGTTCTGTTGATGGATGAGCCATGTTCAGCCTTAGATCCTGGATCAACTTTGAGAATTGAGGAAACAATTCGCGAACTATCTGAGACTATGACTATTGTCATTGTCACTCACAATATGCAGCAAGCGGCGCGCATTTCAGATTACACAGCTTTCTTTTTAGCTGATGGCGGACCTGGTGTAATGGTGGAAGTTGGTCAGACCAGCGAGATATTTTCGCGGCCCAAAGATAAGCGCACAGAAAATTATGTGACCGGCCGTTTCGGCTAGTACTTAACCAACTGTTCACTTAACGTTGCCACATCGTTTATCTCTTGTAGAGCGTTTGTTTTAGTCTGATCCATAGTCTCCAACCGCAAGTAACCGATCACTCATAAAGGAGACCAAATTGGTCCGTAAGTTTTTAATGAAAATTTCAGTAGTTGCAGCCCTATTTTCGTTAGTTGCTGCACCTGCATATGCTGTAAATCTTGTAGGAGGCGGAGCAACTTTTGCTAACCCAATCCTTGATGCTTGCAAAGCTGAATATGCGCGCGAAACTGGCGACAACTATGTTTACAACTCTTTGGGTTCAGGTGCAGGTCGCTCTGGAATCGACAAAGGTGACTTTGACTTTGGCTGGTCTGATACCCCACATCTAGGTGCAACAGCTCCTAAATCAATGATTCACCTACCAGTTGTTGCAGCTCCAGTAGCAATCATTTACAACGTTCCTGGAATCAAAGGCAACGCCGCCCAGATCACATTGTCTCCCGCGACAATTGCGAAAATCTTTTCTCGTGAAATCACAAAGTGGAATGATCCGGCTATCAAAGCTGACAACAATCGGGTGATTAAGACTCCAGTTTTTGCAACTGAACGAGTAAAAGTTATGGTGGATGGTAAGTCAACCTTCCAACGTGTCACCAAAAAGGATAAAAATGGAAATCCGATTGTTTCTCGCTATACACAGAAGAGAGAATCGATGCAGTTTCCAAACACTGACATCACAGTGGTGTACCGCAATGATTCATCAGGCACTTCAGGTATCTTCACAAACATGTTGAGGGCTGTGGTTCCATCGATATGGACCAAGTCTGGCAACAACGATTTCCCCGCTTCTTTCCCTGGAAATATCAATGACATCAAGAATCTTGGAAAGATTCAAGGAGCCAAGGGATCAGAGTTAACGACATCTCTAGTAGCTAAGACTCCAGGTGCAATTACATACGCAGAAAAGGATTATGCAAACAAGGCCAAGCTTCCAGTGGCCAAAGTCTTGAATAATGCGGATGTTGCGGTTCAGCCAGGAGCTGCCGGAGTGTCTGCCTTCCTAGGTTCTGCAAAGTTCAATGACAACGGAACACTTGTTTTGGATTATTCAACTAAGAATGCAGGCGCCTATCTTCTCGGCTCAACCTCGTACGCCCTTGTCCTCACTGACTACAAAGACAAAGCTAAGGGTGCTGCGGTCAAGAAATTGATGACCTACATCCTTGATAACTGCGCAAAGAAGTTCCCAGAGACTGAGTTCGCAGTGATTGATGGAGCCTTATATGACTTCAACAAGAAGTTGATCGCTCGTATCGGCTAGTAACAACCTAAACGGATTTTCCCGGGCACACGAGGGGTGCCCGGGAAATTTCTTTTTAGAGGCGAATTTCTTTTTCTGAAAAAGAGCGCGCCCGGCAGGAATCGAACCTGCGACAACCCGCTTAGAAGGCGGGTGCTCTATCCGACTGAGCTACGGGCGCTTATGAGGCGCAAGTCTACAGAGTACGTTTGAGTACCGCTTAAACGATAAGGTTTCGCCTCGTGGCAGAGTTCATTTATACGATGAAGAAGGCGCGTAAAGCGCATGGTGACAAAGTAATCCTTGATGATGTCACATTGATGTTTATTCCAGGCGCCAAGATTGGTGTGGTTGGCCCAAACGGCGCTGGAAAATCCACTGTTCTTCAGATCATGGCCGGCCTACAACAGCCTTCAAATGGTGAGGCTTATTTGTCACCTGGTTACAGTGTTGGAATCCTGTTGCAGGAGCCACCATTGAATGAAGAGAAAAATGTTTTAGAAAATGTTCAAGAGGGCGTTGCCGAAACAATGGCGTTACTGGCCCGCTTCAATCAGGTATCAGAGGAGATGGCTAATCCTGATGCTGACTACGACAAGTTGTTGGCAGAGATGGGATCGCTACAGGAGAAGTTAGATCATTTAAATGCTTGGGATTTGGATTCACAGCTAGAGCAGGCAATGGATGCACTGCGCTGTCCGCCACCGGATGCCGATGTAAAGGTCCTATCTGGAGGAGAGCGTCGTCGTGTTGCGCTCTGCAAGTTGCTTCTGCAAAAACCCGATTTGTTATTACTTGATGAGCCAACCAACCATTTGGATGCCGAATCAGTTCTTTGGCTAGAGCAGTTTCTTTCTAAGTATGAAGGCACCGTTGTCGCAATCACGCACGATAGATACTTCTTGGACAACGTCGCACAATGGATTCTCGAACTCGATCGCGGGCGCGCATATCCATATGAAGGTAATTACTCCACATATCTCGAGACCAAGTCAGCTCGTTTGAAGATTGAAGGACAGAAAGATGCCAAGCGTGCCAAGCGCTTAGCGGAAGAGTTAGATTGGGTCAGACAGAACGCTAAGGGTCGCCAAGCTAAATCAAAGGCACGTCTAGCCAGGTACGAAGAGATGGCTGCGGAGGCAGAAAAGGCTCGTAAATTAGATTTTGAAGAGATCCAGATTCCTATGGGTCCCAGACTTGGAAATGTTGTTGTTGAAGTTGAAAATCTTTCAAAAGGATTTGGTGAGCGTCTACTCATCGACAACCTTTCCTTCTCGTTGCCGCGCAATGGAATTGTCGGCGTTATTGGGCCAAATGGTGCGGGCAAAACCACTCTCTTTAAGATGATTCTGGGATTGGAAAAACCTGATTCTGGAAGTATCAAAGTTGGAGAAACAGTAAAGACTTCTTATGTAGATCAATCTAGAGGTGGCATCGATCCCAAGAAGCCACTCTGGGAGGTCGTATCTGACGGATTAGATTTCATAAAAGTTGGCGCAGTTGAAATGCCGAGCCGTGCCTATGTTTCAGCATTTGGTTTCAAAGGACCAGACCAACAAAAACCAGCAGGTGTTTTGTCGGGTGGCGAACGCAACCGTTTAAATCTTGCCCTAACTTTGAAGATGGGTGGAAATCTATTACTTCTTGATGAGCCTACAAATGATCTTGATGTTGAGACTCTGGGTTCCTTGGAAAATGCATTATTGGATTTCCCAGGTTGTGCTGTAGTTATTTCTCACGATCGTTGGTTCTTAGATCGTGTTGCAACACATATCTTGGCTTACGAGGGTGATTCGCAATGGTTCTGGTTTGAAGGAAACTTTGAATCATATGAGAAGAACAAAATTGAGAGATTGGGACCAGAGGCGGCCCGTCCTCATCGCGTGACTTACCGAAAGCTGACGCGATGAAATATCATCACAAGGCATTTGTTCGTTGGGATGATCTTGATGCGATGGGGCATGTCAATAATGCTCGTTACCTAACCTTTGCCCAAGAGGCCCGCTTTGAATGGTCCTTTGCTAAAAATCCAATTGCTGCCTCTGACAACACATTTCTTAGGATGGTGGTTGCTCGAGCAGAGGTTGATTTTAAGAACGCCATATTTCAAGGCGGAACCTATGTAGATGTAGTGCTTTGGGTGGAGTCAATAGGAAACTCTTCATTCACCATGATTTATGAGGTAAAGGGCGAGGACGTATTGTTTGCCCGAATCAGAACGGTCCAAGTTGCCGTGGATGAAAGCATTGCAAAATCTCGTTCACTCAATGACGAGGAACGTGGCTTTTTGCAGCAATATCTAGAGGAGAGCAAGTGAGTTCTAAGTTAGCGCCACGTGGAGTACGCCCTTGGTGGCGTGATGCGGTCACTTATCAGATCTACATCCGTTCCTTTGCTGATTCAAATGGTGACGGAATCGGTGATGTCGAGGGCATTAGATCAAAACTGGGTTATCTGCAAAAACTTGGAGTTGATGCGATATGGATTACCCCGTGGTATCCATCACCACAAAATGATCACGGCTACGATGTTTCTGATTACATGAACATCGAGCCTGATTACGGAACCTTGCAAGATGCTGAACGTTTAATTAGAGAAGCTCATGATCATGGCATCAAAGTCATTATCGACATCGTTCCAAATCACACCTCAGATCAACATGCTTGGTTTCAAGCCGCTCTAAAGGCAAAGCCTGGCTCACCAGAACGTAATCGTTATATCTTCCGTGATGGCAAAGGTCCAAATGGTGATTTGCCGCCCAACAATTGGCAAGCGGTTTTTGGTGGCCCAGCTTGGCACCGTGTTACTGAACCAGATGGAACTTTTGGACAGTGGTATCTCCACCTCTTTGCTGTCGAGCAACCAGATTTAAATTGGGAGAACCCAGAGGTAGTTGAACATTTTGATGCTGTTTTAAATTTTTGGCTAGATCGTGGAGTTGATGGATTCCGCATTGATGTAGCACATGGAATGTTTAAAGAAAAAGGTCTGCCAGATATACGCCAGAGCAAACTTTCAAAATTATTGGGTAAGAGCAATTTCACCAGAATGCTTAGTCCAGAACACAAACCATTCTGGGATCAAGAGGGTGTGCATGAGATTTACCGTCGTTGGCGCAAGATTCTTGATTCTTATGAAGGGGATCGCATGGCGGTTGCTGAGGCATGGGTAAGTCCGACCTCACGCATCGCTCGATATGTACGCTCTGATGAACTACAAAACTCCTTTAATTTCGAGATGCTTACCACTCTGTGGAAACCAGAGGAGATTCGAAAGAAAATCAATAACTCCATCTCAGCCCTTGCTGAGGTTGGCGCTCCAACCTCTTGGGTTTTCAATAATCATGATGTTGTGCGTTCGGTAGATCGCCTGGATTTAGGTCTAACCAACCATGGAGATACAACCTTGTCGCGACAGGGAGACCCTTCTAAGTTAAATATTACGCGTGGAACTCTGCGTGCTCGCAGTGCAACTTTAATGGCATTAGCACTTCCCGGTGGCACCTATCTCTATCAGGGTGAAGAGTTAACACTTCCTGAGGTACGTGACATTCCAGAAAATCGTTTAACTGATCCACGTTGGAAGATGAGTGGCTATAAGGATCGCGGACGTGATGGATGTCGAGTTCCAATTCCTTGGAAGAGTTCACCAAATGGTGCATTTGGATTTTCAACAAAGGATTCCCTAACGCCGGAAGAAGCTTGGTTGCCGGCCAGTGCATGGTGGGGAAGTTACTCTGCGGAATCCCAAGAGAATGATTCCAATTCAACTCTGAACATTTACCGTCGAGCATTAGCGGTTCGCAAAAACGAATCAGGCCTCGGTGATGGAGATATGAATTGGATAAATACTCGCAAGGATGTTGTTGCATTCTCTCGTCCCGGAAACTTCGCCTGTTACATCAATTTTGGCGCAGATTTTGAACTGCCCAAGGATTGTGAAGTTTTAGTGGCAAGTGGACCATTAAAGGATCATGTGTTGCCTACAGACACCGCTGTTTGGGTGCGGACCAAGTAAATGCCAAACACCGCAATTCAAGAAAAAACGGTAAAGGTTCTTGCCACTGCCCAGGTTCTAAATGGAGTCGGAGTTGCTGGCACAGTAGCTGCAGGCTCTTTATTAGTAGCCTCAATCACTGATTCGGAAACATTGGCGGGACTGGCTCAGACATCTTCGGTTCTTGGTGCAGCTGCTTTGGCACTGCCGTTAGCGCGTTTAACAGCTAAGGGTGGGCGACGTTTAGCGCTTTCTGTTGGCTTTTCATCTGGAGTAGTAGGTTCGGCGTTTGCAATTCTTGGCGGTCAGCAAGAAAACATTTTCTTGATGTTGATGGGAACCTTTTTGGTTGGCGCTGCCTCAGCAGCTGGGTATCAAGCACGTTTTGCTGCTGTTGATTTAGCTACTAATGAAACTAGGGCGCGACAACTTTCTTTTGTGGTTTGGGGTTCAACTATCGGAGCTGTTGCTGGACCAAACTTGATGGATCCTGCCGGCAATTTAGCTGAGTCATTAAATCTGCCACGCTTGGTGGGCCCATACATAATTTCCGCAATTACTCTCAGCCTGGCAATTCTTGTTATCCAGCTTTTTCTAAAGCCAGATCCATTTTTATTAGCGCAAAAACAATTGGGAGTTAACGCGAAGCCAAAAGCTCCAACAAAGGTAGCGCTCAAGCACATTAGGTCAAACGCAAAAGCTGCATTTGCAATCACCTCAATCGCAATCGGTCACATCGCAATGGTTTCTGTAATGGTTATGACTCCAGTTCATATGGCGCATGTTGATGTAACTCTGACCATAATCGGATTGGTAATCAGTATTCATGTTTTGGGTATGTACGCTTTTTCTCCCATTGTTGGCTCCTTAAGTGATCGACTAGGGCGAATCAAAGTAATCCAAATTGGCGTCGTAGTTCTTCTGCTTTCGACCGTTATCTCGGGGTTGGCAGCGGCTGATGACGCCATCATGTTGGGTGTTGGCCTCTTCTTATTGGGATTGGGATGGTCATGTACCTTGATCGCTGGCTCTGCATTACTAACCGAGTCAGTTGATCCGGAGATGAAAACCTCTTCGCAAGGTGCCAGTGATCTAGTTATGAACCTCTCCGGTGCGGGAGGCGGTGCGCTTGCTGGAGTGATTATTGGGACACTCTCTTATGGCTGGCTCTGTGCATTTGCCGCAATTCCAGTTGCATTCCTGGGGATTTGGTCTCGCAAAGTTTCAAGACAGTAATAACTCAGCCATGAATCATTACGAGGAGATGGGTGGGCGTGCCACCTTCGAACAACTGGTATCTCACTTTTATGCCTTGGTATCTGTAGATCCAGTTCTTAGGCCGATGTATCCAGAGGATGATCTAAAAGCTGCAGCTGACCGTTTGCTAATGTTTTTAGAACAGTACTGGGGTGGTCCAAATACTTACAGCGAGCGACGAGGACATCCCCGCTTGCGAATGCGTCACGCACCATTTCACATAAGTGAGATAGAGCGTGATGTTTGGTTAAGTCATATGCAGGCAGCGGTAGAGGGTTTGGAGATGAAGCCGGAACTAAAGGAACAACTTTGGAATTACCTAGTTATGGCTGCAAATTCAATGGTTAATCAACCACGAGGTTTTTGAGACTTATTTCCAACTTTAAGGATTTCGCCATTCCTCAAATACCAAAGCGTTCCCTGTCTATCTCTAATGGTCGTGATGCGAAGACCAACGGTTTCAACAGTTCCTTTGACATCCAAAACATCAACCTGGTCACCGACTCCGTATTGATCCTCGA
>JBEAXZ010000013.1:0-14708 GCA_041159565.1 Actinomycetota bacterium
GTCAAAACGCTCGTCTGGCCGCGCGGTTAACTGGCTGGCGTATTGATATCCACTCCGATGGGGCTGTAGAGCCCTCCACGCCTGAGGTTTCGTGAATTAGGACCCCAAGGGGTATTGTTGCGGCGTGAGGATTTACCTCACACATCTTTATCAGAAGCGAAAGCTAGGTCTAAGGCAATGGCACACAAATGAGCACGACAAAATCATGAGTAGGTCAATTTAGGTTTCGCGTTTTCATTTGGTAGACGCGGGGCCACAAAAGGAGAAAAGTGGCAAAGGTCCGCGTTTACGAGTTAGCAAAAGATTTAGGTATGGAGAGCAAGGATGTCCTTGCAAAGCTCCAAGAGATGGGCGAGTTTGTTCGCTCCGCATCATCAACTGTTGAACCTCCAGTAGTCCGCAAATTTCTAGAAAAATATCCGCCAGCGGTAAAACCTGCTGCTGAGGAAAAACCAGTTAAGAAAGCTCCAGCTAAAAAAGCTGCTGCTAAGAAACCTGCTGTGGCAGAAACTCCAGTTGTCGAGCAAGTTGCTCCAACCCCTGAAGCCGCAACACCACAAACTCCAGCTACACCGCCAATTACTCCAGCCGCTATGCCGCCGCGACCAACACCAAACGCAACTCCAAACGCAACACCGAGAGTTGGTAACAATCCTTTTGGTACTCCAGGTGTTCCAAGACCACCGCGCCCTGCGCCACGTCCTGGAAACAATCCTTTTGGTTCAGCAGGTGGTGGACCGCGTCCACCGAGACCAGATTCCGGACAACGTCCTAATGCAGGTGGTAGACCAGGAATGGCTGGACCAAGACCGGGATCAGTTCGTCCAGGTTTTGCAGCGCGTCCGCAACAACGACCTGATGGTGCACAACGTCCACAAGGTGGTGGCCAAAGATTTGGTGGCGCACCATCATCTTCATCTCCATATCGCACCCAAGGTGGTGGCGCACCACGTCCTGGACAAGGAGGCGGTGGATTTGGCGCACCACGTCCTGGTGGACCAGGTCAAGGTGGCGGAAGACCAGGTGGTGCTAGACCAGGAGCTGGTGGCGCATTTGGTAAAGGTGGCGGAAAGAAAAAAGATTACAAGAGTAAGAAAACTCGCCGCGAAGAGATCGACAATATGCAAGCGCCAACAATTGGTGGTGCGGTAGTTCCACGTGGTGATGGCAATACCCCAATTCGCTTACGTCGCGGTGCTTCCTTAGCGGATTTTGCAGAGAAAATTGGTGCAGATCCTGCAGCCTTGGTTTCAGTTCTATTTCATCTAGGTGAAATGGTTACCGCAACTCAATCAGTTGATGAAGACACTTTGCATGTTCTTGGTGGCGAGTTTGGCTACAAGATCACAGTGGTTTCCCCAGAGGATGAAGATCGAGAAATCTTGGAAGAGTTTGATATCAATCTCGAACAAGAATTATCTGATGTAAATCCTGATGAACTTAGCGTTCGCCCACCGGTTGTAACTGTTATGGGTCACGTGGATCATGGTAAGACCCGTTTGTTGGATGCGATTCGTCAAACTGAGGTCGTAAAGGGCGAGGCTGGTGGAATTACTCAGCACATTGGTGCATATCAAATCCATCATGACCACAACAGCATCAACCGTGCTATTACCTTTATCGATACACCAGGTCACGAGGCTTTCACCGCTATGCGTGCCCGTGGTGCCAAGGTAACTGATATCGCAGTTTTGGTTGTCGCAGCAGATGATGGTGTTATGCCTCAAACTATTGAGGCTCTTAACCACGCTCAAGCTGCAAATGTTCCAATTGTTGTCGCGGTAAACAAGGTTGATAAAGAGGGTGCAAACCCAGCAAAGATTCGTCAACAACTCACTGAGTACAACTTAATCGCAGAGGAGTACGGCGGAGATACTCTCTTCGTAGATGTCTCGGCTGCAAAGGGAACCGGCATTGACAATCTAGTCGAGGCAATTCTGCTTACCGCGGATGCTGCCATTGATCTTCGTGCTATTCATGAAGATGATGCACGTGGTGTGGCGATTGAAGCTCACCTTGATCGTGGTCGCGGTCCAGTTGCAACTGTTTTGGTGCAGCGCGGAACACTCAGCGTCGGAGATGCGATTGTGGCTGGCTCAGCTTTTGGTCGTGTGCGCGCGATGATGGATGAGTTTGGTCATGCAGTAGATCAGGCTGGCCCTTCACGTCCAGTACAGGTACTCGGCTTTACCTCTGTACCAAGTGCGGGAGATAGCTTTATCGTCGCACCGGATGATCGCACCGCCCGTCAGATTGCTGAAAAGCGTCAGGCAGGAGAGCGACATGCTGCCCTAGCCAAGGCGCGCAAGAAGGTTTCCCTTGAAGACTTCCTAGAGAAATCAAAGGTCACAACACTCAACTTGATTTTGAAGGGCGATGTCAGCGGTTCAGTAGAAGCGCTAGAGGATGCTCTCGTTCAACTTGATGTTGGCAGTGAGGTAGATCTACGGGTTATTCACCGTGGAGTTGGTGCCATCACCAAGAGCGATGTCACTTTGGCATCGGCATCAGGTGCGGTAATTGTTGGCTTCAATGTAAAGCCCGAGGCTCACACCGCAATCTTTGCTGATGAAGAGGGCGTTGAGATTCGTTTCTATTCAGTCATCTACAAAGCGATTGAAGAGATTGAAGCTGCGCTTAAAGGATTGCTCAAGCCAGAGTATGAAGAGGTCACCATCGGATCTGCAGAGGTTCGAGAAATCTTCAAATCCAGCAAGTTTGGAATCATCGCTGGTTCCATGGTCTCCACTGGAATTATCAAGCGCAATGCTAAAGCTCGAATTCTTAGGGATGGTGTCGTAATTGGCGACAATCTAACGATTGAGTCACTAAAGCGTTTCAAAGATGATGCCACTGAAGTCCGTGAAGGATTTGAGTGCGGTATCGGCGTAGGATCCTTTAAAGATATTCAAATTGGTGATGTCTTTGAGGTATTCGAAATGCGGGAAAAGAAGCGGGCATAGTCCATGGGGAACTCACATCGCGCAGCAAAGGTGGCCGATCGAATCAAAGTCGTGATCGCCTCTGCGCTCGAGAGCAAGGTGAAGGATCCGCGGTTAGGGTTCATCACCATTACTGATGTGAGGGTTACTGGGGACTTACAGCAGGCTTCAATTTTCTATACCGTTCTTGGCGATGATGAGGCGAGAGCCAATACCGCTAAAGCCTTAGAGAGCGCAAAAGGTTTGTTGCGTACTGAGGTTGGTAGAGAGTTAAAAACTCGCATTACCCCAAGCCTGAGTTTCTTTGCCGATGCGCTTTCTGAGACAGCACGTAACTTTGAAGATCTATTGGACCAGGTAAGAAAACATGATGAAGAGATTGCTCATCTTCGCGATACCGCTTCTCCAATTAGTGGCAGCGATCCATATCGTGCGCCACGCATTCGCGAAACAGAATGAAGGTAACTCACGGCTTTGTCATAGTTGATAAGCCCGCTGGAATTACTAGCCATGATGTCGTTGGAAAGTTGCGCAAAACCTTGGGTACCAAACGGGTTGGTCATGCCGGAACCCTTGACCCTATGGCAACCGGCGTACTTGTCTTAGGCATCAATAACGCGACCAAGTTTCTGCAGTACATCACTGAGGGAAAGAAACAATATTTAGCCACGATCAGACTCGGACAATCAACTACAACAGATGATCAAGAAGGAGAAATTCTCTCAACATCAGATACTGAGTCCATTACATATCAACAGATTAAGGATTTGTTAGCAAAGCAAGTGGGAAAAATTATGCAGACACCTAGCAAGGTATCTGCGGTAAAAATTGATGGAGAACGTGCCTACGATTTAGTCCGTCAGGGTAAGGTCGTCGAAATTCCTGCCCGTGAAATTGAGATTTTTCAACTGCAGGTAAATGAAATTAGACGAGGCGAGTTCCTCGACATTGATGTTGATGTGATTTGCTCTGCAGGTACTTATATTCGATCTATTGCACGGGATTTGGGAGAGGCGTTGCAAGTTGGGGGACACTTGATCGCATTGCGGCGAACTTTGGTAGCACCATTTAATCTCTCCGATTGTTCAGGTTTAGAGGCTCCAGAGATTCGCCCTCTTGCAGAAGCTATCTCCCATGTAATGCCATTACGACAGATTGATGTTGCCGAATTAGCTGAGCTTAAATTCGGCAGAGCCTTAGCCAAATCTGAGTTCAATGGTGTTGGAGTTGCAATCGCGCCTGATGGTGAAGTTGCTGCAATCATCGAAAATCGTGATTATGGGGCGCAGCCCATTTCAGTGTTTGTGTCATGAAAGAATACTGACAATGAGATTCATACCGGATATTTCCTGGCAGGGCTCCGCCAATAAGGGCGGCGCACTTGCAATTGGGATATTTGATGGTGTCCATCTTGGTCACCAGGAAATTCTGCGAGAAGCAGCCGCATCTTCACTTTCTGTAACCGCTTTAACTTTTGATCCACATCCCACCGCAATCTTCGCTCCAAACCGCACCCCTACCCGGTTGTTGACCATTAAAAATCGAGTTCACCAATTAGCTACTCACGGTGCAAATACTGTTGCAGTGCTGAAATTTACTGAAGATTTTTCCAAGTTAACGCCACAAGATTTTATTGACCAGGTCCTAATTCCGATGTTTGATCCAAAACTTGTTGTGGTTGGTCAAAACTTTACCTTTGGTGCGCAGGCCGCCGGAAATGTTGATTACTTGAAACAACATGCCAGCTTTGAAAGTAAAGCCGTGCAACTGTTGAGTTACTCTGGGGGAATTGTTTCCTCTACACGAATCCGAGAAGCGATCCGCTCCGGCAATTTGGAAACTGCAAATCAACTTTTAGGTAGACCACATCAATTAGTTGGCCCGGTAGTTCATGGAGAGAAACGCGGCAGAACAATTGGTTACCCAACTGCAAATATTGGCTTGGATGAGTTTGCAACAATTCCTTCTGATGGTGTTTATGCCGGCTGGTTATCTGTTGAAGGAAATAAATGGCCCGCCGCAATATCAATTGGCACCAATCCAACTTTTGAAGGCGTGCGTGGTAGACAGGTTGAAGCTTATGCTTTAGATCGCGATGATTTAGATTTGTATGACAAAGAAGCAACAGTGGAGTTTGGTTGGCGTCTTCGCGACACCATCAAATTTGATGGCCTGCAACCATTATTGGATCAAATGAAGATTGATTGCGATGAGGCTCGAAGATTGACCCATTCCCACGCTTGATTTTGAGGGCTATACCCTCGGATTTTCGATATATGAGACGCGCTGGTAGATTTTGACCCCTCAAGCGAGAAAGCGTGCACTCGTGTACAAGACCGAGAGCCCTCGTGAAAGATGTAAAGGAAGTTAGACCATGGCATTAACACCTGCCGAGAAGAAAGAAATCATCACAAAGTTTGGCGCCTCTGCATCAGACACAGGAAGCCCTGAAGCTCAGGTTGCACTTCTCTCCAAGAGAATTGAACAAGTTACCGAACATCTACAAACCAACAAGCATGACCACCACAACCGTCGTGGCCTGCTTCTTCTTGTAGGTCGTCGTCGCAGAATTCTGCAGTACCTTGCCAAGACAGATATCGAGCGTTATCGCGCGATTATCGACAAGCTCGGCATCCGCCGTTAGTTTGCAAACTAAATAATAAAAAACCAGCGCAGCAAATCGCTGTCAACCCTGGACGACTGGTCCTCGGTGGTGGCTTACGGATTTATCAAAGTGGATTTCCACATAAAGGCCGTGGGCTTCGATCGAAGATCCATTCTCTAAAGGTGCGCTGGTGCTAGAGAATAGGAGAGACCCATGGAGGGTCAAGAGGTTAACTCTGCCGTTGCCAAAATAGATAACGGTAAATTCGGAAAACGAGAGATTCGTTTTGAAACTGGTCGCCTAGCGCGCCAAGCTGCGGGAACCGCGGTGGTTTATCTTGATGATGAGTCAATGTTGCTATCTGCAACAACCGCATCGAAGTCACCACGTGATCAATTTGATTTCTTCCCACTAACGGTGGATGTCGAAGAGCGCATGTATGCGGTTGGAAAGATCCCAGGATCATTTTTCCGTCGCGAAGGTCGTCCTTCAGAGGATGCAATTCTTACCTGTCGTTTGATTGATCGTCCGCTACGTCCTTCATTTATTAAAGGACTACGCAACGAGGTTCAAATCGTTGTAACTGTAATGGCTTTAAACCCTGATCACATGTATGACGTTGTTGCTATAAACGCAGCATCGATGTCGACACAGCTAGCAGGTTTGCCTTTCTCAGGCCCAATTGGTGGCGTACGTGTTGCGCTAATCGATGGACAATGGGTTGCTTTCCCTAATCACAGCGATTTAGAGCGCGCTGTTTTTGACATGGTAGTAGCTGGACGTATTGCCGGTGATGATGTTGCAATCATGATGGTTGAAGCAGAGGCAACAGTAAAAACCATTGGTCTAATCGATTCTGGTGCAGCAGCACCAACCGAAGAGATTGTCGGTCAAGGACTTGAGGCAGCAAAGCCATTTATTCGCACATTGTGTGAAGCTCAGATGGAGCTAGCTAAGGTTGCTGCAAAGCCGACCGCTGAGTTCCCTGTGTTTCTTGATTACCAGGCTGATGCTTTTGAAGCGGTAGAAAAAGCTGCTAAAGCTGATTTAGCTAAGGCACTTACAATCTCTGGAAAGCAAGAGCGCGAAACTGAGATTGATCGAATCGCAGCTGCCACAACAGAGTCACTCGCTCCTAACTTTGAAGGACGCGAGAAAGAGATTCCTGCAGCATTCCGTTCGCTGACCAAGAAACTTGTACGTCTAAGAGTGTTGCGTGACAAGGTGCGTATTGATGGTCGCGGATTGCGAGACATCCGTCCATTAACCGCAGAGGTAGAAGTAGTTCCACGTGTTCATGGTTCAGCTTTGTTCGAGCGAGGCGAAACCCAGATCCTTGGCATTACTACCTTGAACATGCTCAAGATGGAGCAGCAGCTAGATACTTTGAATCCAGAGGATCACAAGCGCTACATGCACAATTACAACTTCCCGCCTTACTCAACCGGTGAAACCGGTCGTGTAGGTTCTCCAAAGCGTCGCGAAATTGGGCATGGTGCTCTTGCGGAGCGCGCACTTCTTCCAGTTCTTCCAGCGCGTGAAGAGTTCCCATATGCAATTCGCCAGGTCTCAGAGGCTTTGGGATCAAATGGTTCTACCTCAATGGGATCGGTTTGCGCATCAACACTTTCACTACTTAATGCGGGTGTGCCACTTAAGGCGCCAGTAGCCGGTATCGCAATGGGTCTAATTTCAGATGATGTTGATGGCAAGACTGAGTATGTTGCTTTGACCGACATCCTTGGTGCCGAAGATGCCTTTGGCGACATGGACTTCAAAGTTGCTGGAACCAAGGATTTTGTAACAGCGCTTCAACTTGATACCAAGCTAGACGGTATTCCAGCAAGCGTTTTATCTTCAGCACTGTTGCAAGCAAAGGAAGCGCGTCTGGCGATTCTTGGAGTCATGAATGAGGCGATTGATCGTCCAGATGATATGAATCCACTTGCGCCACGCATTATCTCCATCAAGATTCCAGTTGATCAGATTGGTGCGGTTATCGGGCCTAAGGGCAAGGTAATCAATCAGATTCAGGAAGAGACTGGAGCTGAAATCTCAATTGAAGATGATGGAACAATCTTCATTGGTGCAACAAATGGCACCGCAGCAGATGCCGCTAAGGCACAGATTCTTGGCATCGCAGATCCAAAGCTTCCTGAGGTGGGAGAGCGCTACAACGGAACCGTTGTGAAGCTTGCTGCCTTCGGAGCATTCATCAACCTGTTGCCTGGCAAAGATGGTTTGCTACACGTTTCCCAAATCCGCAAGATGCATGGTGGAAAGCGCATCGAAAATCTTGAGGATGTAATGAAGGTGGGCGACAAGGTTCAAGTTGAAATCGGAGAGATTGATCCAAAGGGCAAACTTTCTTTGGTTCCAGTTCTTGATGACAACGCGCAATCCTCTTCTTCTGAAGAGTAGTTTGTAATTTATGACTGTACGTAAGACCGTTCTTCCGAGCGGTCTTCGTATTGTCACAGAGGAAATCTCTGGCGTACGTTCCGTCGCTTACGGAATCTGGGTAAATGTTGGCTCCCGAGATGAATCCTTAAAGACTGCCGGAGCATCACATTTTCTTGAACATCTTCTATTCAAGGGCACCAAAACTAGAAGTGCATTAGATATCTCCTCTGCCATTGAAGCAGTTGGCGGAGAGATGAACGCTTTTACCTCCAAGGAGTACACCTGTTTTTACGCCCGGGTGATTGACTCAGATCTTCCCCTTGCCATTGAAGTTATTTCAGATCTCATTACCTCTTCAGTGGGTCGAGCTGAGGATGTTGAGGCGGAACGCAAAGTGGTTCTTGAAGAGATTTCCATGCGTGATGATGATCCTTCAGATCTAGTTCATGAGGTTTTTAGCGAAACCTTTTATGGGGATACCCCACTCGGCCGTTCTATTTTAGGAACCACCGACTCCATCAAATCATTGAGTCGCAACGCAATTTTCAACTATTACAAAAAACGTTACCTGCCTCAAGACATTGTTGTTGCGGTGGCTGGAAACATCAAACACCAAAAAGTTGTTGATCAAGTTGTTAAAGCGATGTCAAAAGATGGTTTCCTTGAGGGTGGCAAAAAAGAGTTCAATCTACGTTCCAACTCCTCAGTTAGACGGGTTACCAAAGAAAATGTCGGGTTGATGAATCGCAAGACTGAACAGGCTCACATATTTTTAGGTATGCCAGGTGTAGATAGAAATGATCCGCGCAGGTTTGCGATGGGTGTCCTGTCCGCTGCGTTAGGCGGCGGAATGTCTTCTCGACTCTTTCAAGAGATTCGAGAGAAGAGAGGTTTGGCCTACTCGGTTTACTCGTATGCACAGCAGTTTGCTGGCAGCGGCTTTCTTGGTTTCTACGCAGGATGTAACCCAAGCAAAGCAACAGAGGTGGTCTCAATCATGCGTGATGTATTACATGATGTAGCAAGTAATGGATTAACCCATGAGGAATTGCTCCGTGCGCAAGGTGCGGTACGAGGCACATTGGTTCTAAGCCAAGAGGACACCGGTTCACGCATGAGTCGTATCGGCAAGAGCGAACTGGTCTATGGGGAGATCATGACCTTTGATCAGATCTTGAAAGCCGTAGCAGATGTCTCCTCTGCTGACATTAGGGTGTTGGCCGATGGAATTTTGCATGCAGCGCCTACCCTTGCGGTTGTGGGACCATTTGCAAAGCGCTCAGTTTTTGAACGAGCTCTTAGTTAAGGGGATGTGAGAATCAAAATGAGTATCAAGGTTGGCGTACTTGGCGCAAAAGGTCGCATGGGCTCTGAGGCTGTAAAGGCTATAAATGCTGCGGAGGATCTACAACTAGTTGCGCAGCTTGATCTTGGTGATTCACTTGATGCACTTGTAAAGAATGGCGCTGAAGTAGTAGTTGATTTCACCCATCCAGATGCAGTTATGAAAAATCTTGAATTTGCCATCAATAATGGAATTAACGTCGTTGTAGGAACTACCGGTTTTGATGATACAAAACTTGAGAAGATTAAGAACTGGCTAGATTCAAACCCTAAAGTTGGTGCAGTTATTGCCCCTAATTTTGGTTTAGGTGCAGTGTTGATGATGCAATTCGCTGCGAAGGCTGCCAGATACTTTGAATCGGTGGAGATTATTGAGCTTCATCACCCGGAGAAAGCTGATGCACCTTCCGGAACTGCGGCCCGCACAGCTGAATTGATTTCAGAGCAACGCAAAGCTGCAAAACGCCCTGCCATGCCAGACAAAACTTCTACCTCACTACCCGGCGCTCGAGGTGCAAAAATTGGAGATGTTCCCATTCATTCCGTACGACTACGGGGATTGGTTGCCCACCAAGAGGTATTGCTAGGTGATCAAGGTGAAACTCTGTCTATTAGACATGACTCGATTGATCGATCAGGATTTATGCCAGGTGTTATTTTGGCGGTTCGAGAAGTAGGTAAGCGCCCGGGTTTAACATTTGGCCTCGAACATCTAATGGATCTCTAAGCGAAGGATAGGGAAAAGTATGACTAGCGATATCACTATGTACAGCGCTGATTGGTGTGGAGATTGCCGTCGTTCCAAGAGATTGATGGACTCCCTTAATGTTGAGTACACCATTATTGATGTGGAGGCTGATCCTTCAGCTTCAGATAAAGTAATTGAAATCAATGGCGGACAGCGCTCTATTCCAGTAATCGTTTTTTCTGATGGAACACATTTAACTGAGCCTTCTGATAATGATTTAAAGGCAAAACTTGAGGCTCTAAAGATCATCTAGTTCAAATAGCGATTTAGCTGCGATTACTTCGCGAGCGGATTGAGATTTAACCGCATTTACATCCTGCCACTATTCCTCCATACGAGAGGGGGAAATAGTGATCTACGTGGTCAAATCACAGAGTTATCTACGTACCCCTCTTGTATCCATTTTGATGGAGGGTGAGGACTGGTTGGTCGGTTTCGACCGGGTCTTCGAAGAGATGCCTGATGGATCGATGATTGAGTTCACTGGATTCAATAATTATCCAGCAGCTCGAATCCATGTATCAAACCCCAATCATTACTTCATCGAATTGGACCTAGATGGTTTCTCACAGCAGAACCCAACGGTCACAATTGAAAATGGCTTCCTAGTGATTACTGCTTCAAAAAACGAAAGTGCAACACAAGATCAATGGAATTACCTACAACGAGGAATCAGTGCGCGAGGCTTTAGACGTAGCTATCAGCTGGGAAAGAATGATCGCGTGCTTGATACCAATCTGCGGCAAGGAATCCTGCAGGTTGAAATAGATCGGACGGATTCGACAGCTGTGGCGTCTGAATCGAGTTGGGTTCGTGCTGGATAGTTTAATTGCGCGAACTTTCGTCGGTGTAGGTATAGCGGGGTGAAGTGTCTATCCACTTCACCCCGTGTTAAAAATCAAATTCAAAATACTTAGGAGTTTGCAAATGTCAGATTTAATGAGAAGAGAAAGCAGATTCCGTTCACCCTTGGCCTCTGTACTAGGTGATGGAGAAAAGTGGATGGTTGGTTTCGACGACATGTTTAATCGTTTGGTTTCCAAATGGGAGGATGGTTTTGATGGATTTCATGAGTATCCAGCCTCTAATATCAAACGGATTGCCGATGACAAGTTTCGCATCGAATTAGCGGTTGCTGGATTCAATAAAGACAACCTAACCGTCGAGGTAGAGGATGAAACTTTGATTGTGAAGGGTCATATAAGCAAAGAGACCAAAGAAGAAAAAGAGGATTACCTACAACGGGGGATTCACTCCCGAAATTTTGAGCAAAAATTCCAGCTGGCCGAGCATGATCAATTGCTGGGCGCAAACTTGAAAAACGGGATACTGGAGATTGACGTGAAGCGGGAGATGCCGCGACCGCGAAAGCATTTAACCATCCCAGTTCACAATGGATAGGAATTACCTACCGAGTTAATCTCCTTAGGTAATAAAGGGTGATGCGTTCTAGCCGCATCACCCTTTCTCTTTGTTCTAATTTCAAGAGCTTTGTTTTGCCAAATGAGATGGAGCTATAAATCGCACACCTAGGCCTCTGATGGAGAAGATGTGATCGCCCCCGCCGCTCTCTTTTATCTTGATGCGCAGTCGAGACAGATGGGTATCGATCAAATGACTGGAGCCGATTCCATCCTTGACCTTTATGACATTCAGTAACTCAGGTCTAGAAATAACCCGCTCTGGTTCAGCAAAAAAAGCTTGAGTCAGGAGTAGTTCAGTTTTAGTAAGCGGAACAATTTTGTCACCAATGCGGAACTCACATTGTGGGACATCTAAGGTCATATTGCCCCATCTGTAAATCTCATCCATCATGGCATTTCGTTCGGTGTGTTTATCTATCTGATAGTTCACTCTCTGCATAAAGAGCTTCTGAACCAAGGGCTTTGTAATTACCTCATCTGCACCGGCTCTTATGCACATCTCCTCGGTGACCGGACTTCCATTGTCTATCAGAGGTATTAAGGCGCCAGTGGATTGAAGTCTCATCCAACCCAAGAAATCTAGCGATTTCATAAAGTCTTGAGCTAAGTGAAAAAGGATGACTTTGAAGTCAGATAGAGCGAAATGTTCCTTTGCTCTGCTGGGCTCGCTCTCAGCAAATACATTGAAATTCCATGATTCCAAGGTGTTCTGCATGAATTTACGATCAATAGCGTTGTTATCAATTATTAAGGCGGTGTTGTTTGAAGTAATCATGTCGGGAACATAATGTGTTAGCGGTCGCAGTAATTGACTTTGAATGTACAAAGACTTGTCTCGAAAAAAGTGTGACTATTTTGAGGGCGATGCTCTTGGGATTTAGTTTTAAGGTTTGGGTGTATTCAACCAATACATTTTTAGAGCTTCTAGAGACAAGGAATTACATGAGAATAAAGATTACAGCAGCTACTTTAGCTGTCTTAACCTCGCTATCAACTGGAGTGGTACAGGCCACTGAGTACAGCTTTCCAACTGGAATGAACGTTTCAGTCGAAAGGGACACAGTGCCTAGTTTCAAGGAAGATTCCAATGTGGTCTATAAGGTGAACAATTACTTCAACGTGATAATGCCAAATGGAGATGCCCAGTTTGTATTGAAAAATGAAGAAGGTGACTTGCTTCCAGTTGCTAAAGAAGGTGATAGATACTTTGTTGGCGCCAATATAGCCGTTGGCAACGTTATTTATTGGGGACCAGATGCAGAGAGTGCTGCAGATCCAGTACGTGTAATGATTCAAGGGCCAATCAATATTGGCCATATTCACTTCGCAAGCGCTTCTGCCAAACTCAGTACTGTCGGAAAGAAGGCTTTGCGTTTAATGGCAAAGGAGATGGCAAATAGCAATCTGACCAGTGCCTACTTGGTAGGTATGACAGATAGAGCTGGAGGAAACGATGCGAACCTGAGTCTTTCTGCCAAAAGAGCGGAGGCCGCTGCTGCATATCTAGAGAAAAAACTAGATCTTCTTGGTATCAAGAACGCAGTAATCAGAACCGAGTCAATGGGTGAGTATCTATCCTCCAAAGTTGATGGAACTGTTAATGAATTCGACCGTAAGGTTTCAGTTCTGATCTATCCAACCGTTTAAAGCCAATTCCTGGGGGCGCCACTTTTTCATGCAGTGGCGCCCTTTTTTGCTATACCGCGACGGCTGTTTGTTCTGTAATGGATTTCAGATAAATCTGAGCAGCCTCATTTCGACCTGAACAGCCGAGTTTGGCGTATATCCGAATAGTTTCCTGCCTTATTAAGGATTCGGAGTATCCCAACACATCGGCAATCGCAGCGTTCGTTCTGCCTTCCGAGATTAACTTCAGAATCAGATTTTGTCTCTCAGTTAAGGGCTCCTGGTATTCACGAAGAGAGGAGTGGAACTCCTCTGATCTATCTTGAGGCGAATTATTCAAGGAGTCCAAAGTGACTGGAAAATCAATAATTGATTTCTTATTTAATAGTGCTCCTGCCAGAATCATGCCTATTGCTTCAATGAACTGAGCTATGGACTCTTCATACTGCAATTTGTCCCTAGAGAACACGGCGAGACTGCCCACTGGTAGCCCTCGTGCTTCTACAGGACTCGCTATGACGGTCTTTATTGTTTTTGGCAGCTTCAAGGCGCTCATAGCGTTGTACTGCTTTGGCCACTGTGGCAGGGTGTTTACCCAAACAATCCTGCTCTCCCGTATTGCATCGGTAAACGGGGTCTGTTCAGATATGGAGAATCTAAGTGACTCTATTGATTCATTATTTACATCTAAGCCAAAAGCAGATCTCGGCGTAACAACTCCCGAGTTGTCTAATTCTGTGTAAATAAGTGCATCAGTTTTAAAGCTGGTCATAGTTTTAAGACAGAGCATTTGCAAAACCTCTTCTAGCTTGTGAGACGTGTCTGCGATGTAAGTGCTAACCGCTGCTAATTCTCGATATAACATTTGGCTCCATTCAAAGGTACTGCATTGCAGATAAGTCTAAGTTCGGCTAATGTTTAAATTCGGCCAATTGCGGTCTCATTTAAGTCAATGACTGGTTAGAGTTAATGTCACTTAAATTGCTAACTAGTTAATGACCGAACTTTAATAGAAATAGCATTTGAATTCATGAAATCTTGCCTGTCTTCACAAATGACAGGAGTAAGCATGAAAAAATCAAGACTCGGTAACCGCCAGAGTTACAAAAGATCACTAATAGTCTCTGGAGTCTTATCTATCGCAGTTTTTTTACTTTCCTTTGCCCAATTGACCTCTAGTTTTGCTGCCGACTTTGAATTCTCAGGACCCACTGCCGGGTATGTAAATACCGCTTCAGATCAGTTTTTAATCAAGACAGATGGAAAATTCTCAGGAAACATAAAGGTTGATGTGTCAGGCGCTGGATTATCAGAGGTTTTAACTTTTAATTTTGATAAAGGTGAGACGGAGAAGAGTTTCACCATTACTCCAACTATTACCGGAACAGTTGAGTTGGTTGCAAAGTTGCAGACTGGTAATCCTGCCCAAAACACTTTGACCTACATCGTAGGAACTGGGCCAACCCCAACTCCAACCCCAACACCCACTCCAACACCCACTCCAACACCCACTCCAACACCTACTCCAACACCTACTCCAACACCTACTCCAACACCCACTCCAACACCCACTCCAACACCCACTCCAACACCCACTCCAACACCCACTACAACAC
>JBEAXZ010000014.1:0-14577 GCA_041159565.1 Actinomycetota bacterium
GCGCAGGACCATCTGGGGTCATAAATTGAGTGTTTGGAGTGCTGTGTTCCCAAAGGAGTTGCCGACAACGGCCGCAAGGAGAGAGTGCATTTCCATGTGCATCAACGCAGTAAATGGCCTGCAGAATAGATCGGCCGGTCAAGATCAGATTTGAAACCAAACCACATTCAGCACAGAGGCCCAATCCATAGCTAGCGTTTTCGACATTACATCCACTGACTATTCGCCCATCCTCAGTAAGTGCTGCAACCCCTACGGGGAAATTTGAATATGGCGCATAAGCCTTTTTCATCGCCGCAACAGCTGAACTTTGTAACTCCTGCCAGTTGATATCGCTCATGCCGCTAGTTTATGGGGTGGTAAGCATTTTGCGAAGGGTCTCCTCAATCACATCCATTATCTGAGTAGCTTGGGACTTAGCGGTTGAAAGCTCGCCTTTGGTTACTACCTCGATGTAGCACTTTATTTTCGGCTCAGTTCCACTCGGTCTAATAATGATCCTGATCCCACCCTCCAAAAACATACGAACTCCGTTGGTGGGAGGTAGATGATCTTTTGGTGCCTCTAAATCATCAAATTGAATCAACTTGTAGCCACCAATTTGCTCGGGAGTATTTTTTCTGAATTTACCCAAAGTGTCAGAGATCTGTTTGACACTTGTTGTACGGACCGAAATCTGACGAGTAGCGTGGAAACCATGTCTAGCCCAAATTTCATCAAGCAAATCTAAAATGGTTTTTCCTTCCGCGGCCAAGTCAGTTGCCATCTGCACCATCATTAATGCTGCACTAATACCATCTTTGTCATTTACTGAGCTGGTATCTACCGCATAACCGAGCGCTTCCTCATAAGCAAAGCAGAGGTTTGGCAACTTAGAAAGCCATTTGAATCCAGTGAGGGTTTCCTGGAATTTAACCCCGTAATGTTGAGCAATTTTGCTGACGATTGTTGATGAAACTATTGAGTTTGCCATCACAGAGTTTGCTGCAGGTTTGTTCCGAGCAATGTATTCAGCCAGAAGTGCACCGACCTCATCGCCGCGCAACATGCGCCATCCAGCTACAGCATCTTTTACCGCGACAGCACAACGATCAGCATCTGGATCATTTGCGATTACTAAATCAGCGTTTTCTTCAGCCGCGGTCTTAAGCGCTAGATCAATCGCACCCGGCTCCTCTGGATTGGGAAAGGCCACCGTTGGAAAATCTGGGTCTGGTTGCGCCTGAGCTGAGACCAAAATCGGTGCTGGGAAACCAGCTTTAACAAAGACCTTGGTGAGGGTTTCAGTTCCAACCCCATGCATTGCCGTATAGACAACCTTTAACTTCCCAGGATTTTTCGCTAACTGTGCAGTGGCAGATATGTAGGCATCAACATCATCCTGACTTAAAACACTCCATCCACTGGCCCTAGGCAAAGAGGGAAGGGGTGGAACCTGTGAAATCTCATGTGAGATTTGGGCATCAGCGGGGGAGATGATCTGTGAACCATCATAAAAAACCCCGTCTACAGTTCCGCCAAGATAAACCTTGTAACCATTGTCTTGTGGTGGATTGTGGCTTGCGGTCACCATAATGCCAACATCGCAGTTAAGTTTTCTAGTAACAAAAGCAAGAACTGGTGTTGGTAACGGACGTGGCAAAACGTAAACTTTAAAGCCAGCACCCATCATAATTTCAGCGGTATCGCGGGTGAAATCCTCCGATCCATACCGAGCATCTCGACCAATCGCTACAGAGTTCATGTCATGTTTTTTCATGTAACTTGCGATGCCAGCTGCGGTCTTGGTGACAACCGCTCGGTTCATTCGAGATGGACCAGGTCCAAGTGCACCACGTAACCCCGCTGTGCCGAACTCTAGAAAACCAGAGAAACAAGATTTCAATTCAGATTCATTTTTGGATTGTAATAGCTCATGTAATTGAGCTCGGGTCTTTGGATCAGGATCTTCTGCAATCCATTGTTCTACCTGCGCAACTAAATCTGGAGCAAGCTGGTTTTCCATAGTTGAAACTTACTACTGTGCCGTTCTTTTCAATAACTCCGACAAATAATCTTCGGGCGCCCCAGCCTCGCGCGCAGCCGCCAACATGATTTCCAAATATCTCTTTGAAGGAACTCCGCCTTCAAATGAGTTCAAAACATAGACATAGCAAAGAGAGGAGCCATCTAAAGTTTCCACGCGAACCCTGATTTTTCGATAGAGATCTGTGGTTACTCCCTCCCATTCATCTAAGGAGTTCTCATCAGCTGTGGTGAGGTCGTAAATTGAAACAAATACGCTGCCTGATGGGTCTTCGGCCAGGGTGGCTACCGCTCCCTCCCAGCCAATCTCTTCACCACCGAAAGTTAAACGCCAACCACGTAACCATCCCGTGCCGCGATGTGGCGAGTGAGGTGCGCGCAGCAGCATCTGTCTGGGATCAAGATTTGAACCATATGCGGCATATAGAGTCATGAGAGTAAATCAAACCACTCGTAACCAAGTTTGTTAATAGCATTACGGATTAAAGGCAAAGACAGACCGATTACATTCGAACTTTCGCCCTCAATTCTTGAGATGAAAGGCGAACTCAAGCCATCCAGGGTAAAGCCTCCTGCAACATTGAGAGGTTCACCTGTTGCCACATAACTCTCAATCTCTTGATCACTCATCTCAGCGAAAAAAACTTTAGTGGAAGCCACATCACTGATTTCCAGCTGTTTTTCGGTATCGATTATGCAATGTCCGGTGTGAAGCACGCCAGATTTCCCACGCAGTAACTTGGCGCGCGCAATTGCATTCTCAGGTGTTAAAGGCTTTCCTAATGAGATTCCCTCAAACTCAAATGTGGAATCACATCCAATTACTAACGCCGGAGTTGAAATCATCTTGGCTACTGTGTGGGCCTTAACAATCGCTAGTGCTATAACTAGTTCTTTTGGGGTCAAGGTTGAGTAAGCCTGATCCTCTTCATCTACACCACTAACAATTACCTCAGGGTTTATTCCAGCGCTTTTTAGCAGTCTTAATCTTGAAGGTGAAGCTGATGCCAGAACTATTTTTGGCGCCACGGTTTTAACTTCTACCTAGAGCTCTGAACTTCCAACCTGCTGCTACCCAAGCTTCACGATCCAGCGCATTTCGACCATCAATAATCCTCGCAGATTTCACCAAACCATGAGCAACCTTGGGATCTATCTCCCGATAAATCTTCCACTCAGTTAGATGTAAAACGATATCGGCATCGCGCAAACAATCATTTATCTCAGTTGTGTACTGCAACTCAGGGTGACGAATCCGAGCGGGCTCTACCGCCTTTGGATCATGCACAACAACAACTGCTCCTGCAGCGTGAATCTGCGCGGCAATATCAAGGGCAGGGGAGTCTCTAACATCATCGCTATCTGGCTTGAAAGCTCCACCCAAAACCGCAATCTTCTTTCCCTTTAAATCTGCCCCAATATCTGCCCGGACCAAATCAATCACTCTTTGCCGAGCCCTCAGATTAATCGAATCAATTTCGCGCAGAAATTCAAGGGATTGTTCAGCTCCCAACTCCTGAGAGCGGGCCATAAATGCTCGAATATCTTTGGGTAAACATCCGCCACCAAATCCAATGCCGGCCTGTAAGAAACGTGAACCAATTCTGGGATCGTAACCAATTGCTTTTGCCAGCACCGCTACATCCCCACCGGCCGCTTCACATATCTCTGCCATTGCATTGATGAAAGAGATCTTGGTGGCAAGAAATGAATTTGCCGCAACCTTAACAAGTTCTGCCGTAGGTAAATCTGCTCTAATCCATGGCACATTATTGTTTAGTAATGATTGATAAACCTCTTGCAAAACCTTTTCAGCTTTGTCAGTGGTAACTCCAACAACTAAGCGATTAGGACGTAAGGTGTCTTCAACCGCAAAACCTTCCCGAAGAAACTCTGGGTTCCAAGCTAGTTCAAGAGTGGGATGAGAGTTTGCTAACTCATTTTTTAATCTTTCAGCGGTTCCAACCGGGACCGTTGATTTTCCAACTAAAAGCGAGCCGGCTTTTGCATATTTAGCTACTGATTTGAAAGCTGCATCCACATAAGTTAAATCAGCGGCAATACCATCTTTCTGCTGAGGGGTGCCGACGCAGATAAAGTGCACATCACAATCACTTAGCTGTGAAAAATCTGTTGTGAATTTAAGACGCCCACTGCTTAGCTCTTGTGAAAGTAGCTCCTCGAGATGTGGTTCAAAAAATGGCACCCGACCGCTTTGTAATTGAGAAATCTTGTTGGAATCCACATCCACCCCTACAACCTCAAATCCAAGGGAGGACATTGCCGCGGCATGGGTTGCACCCAAATAACCGGTGCCTACTACTGAGAGCTTTAGCATGGTGCGAAAAGCCTAGCCTTTACAAGGGTTGTCGGCCGCACTGCCGGTCTTGAATTTATCGATAACAGTAGGTGAAGCGGAGGGGTCAGCCTTTACCTTGTCCAGTAAGGCCTCATCATTTTTGATTCTGTTGAATAACTCTGGAGCGAGCACCGGGTCCCATAGCACCGCACCACTGACACCATTCTTACTGTAGTTGTAATACTTCAAAGGAATAGTCAAAGTTCTGACATTTGATGCAGAAAGATTGCGCAGTTGCTTACCTAGAGTTAATAGATCAGATTGATTTAATTCCTCATCAGTTACAACGCTATCTAAAGTAGATCCAATGAAATCAACCATCTTTACTGGGTTTAGTAAGACTCCCGCGCTGGTCGCCTTCCTTAACATAGCTCCTGCAAACTCTTGCTGGCGCTTCATTCTTCCTAAATCACCTAATCCATCAAAGTAACGAGTCCGTACATATTTTAATGAGTCAAGCCCATCTAAAACATGACGTCCAGCCGGAAGCACTAAGTGACTCTTAGGATCATCGATGTCTCGCTTAGTGCAGATTTCCACTCCACCGAGCGCATCAACCATTCTTACAAAGCCAACAAAATTTACCTCAATGTAGTGATCGATTCTTAGTCCCGACATCTCTTCAAAAGTTTGAATCAATAATGGCGCGCCACCCCAGTTAAAAGCAGAGTTAATCTTTGAATAGGCAGCGGGGATTAGCTTGCCTTGTGAGTTCTCATGCTCTGGAATTTGTGCATAGGTATCTCTTGGAATCGAAATAATTGCCGCCTTATCCCGCTTTTTTGAAATATGTACTAACAACATGGTGTCAGAACGCTTTCCGGCCGCAACCTCAGTTCCACCCACCTTTAATTTTTTAATTTCAGCCCGAGTTAGACCTTCACGGGTATCGGAGCCCACGATCAGATAATTGACTGCACTGGACTCTCTTTTTGGTCGGTCATCCAAACCAGCAAAAGCATCAACCTTGGGAATTGCCGCTGTAATTCGACCCAGCCCCACCCATGAGATTGCGGAAATCGCCACAATAGATATGGAGAGAATCGTAAAGAAACGAATTGCCCGAGGTGATTTCACAGGGCTTAGCGTAATTGGACGATAGCGTTTGAACGTTATGACCACTCAATTTTGGCACGGTGATAAACCCCACGAGAGAGATTTCCCCCCTGTCTCAATCATTCTCACTGTACTCAATGAAGAAACTCATCTACATAGAGCTATTCAGGCTGCTCTCAACTCTGATTATCAAGGTGAGATTGAGATTGTCATAGCGGTTGGCCCTTCTAGCGATCAAACTATGCAGATTGCAGGTGAAATAGCTGCGCAAGATTCTCGAGTAAAGGTCATTGAAAATCCTTCAGGTAAAACACCGTCGGGTTTGAATGCAGCGCTGCAGAACTCGAACCATGAAATTGTGGTCCGAATCGATGGTCACTCTGAGATAGAGGTTGATTACATTAGTAAAGCGGTAGCAACACTGAAGCGAACTGGTGCAGTTAATGTCGGGGGAATTATGGCTGCTGAAGGTGTTACCAATTTTGAGAGAGCAGTGGCGCGAGCTATGCGATCGCCAATTGGTGTTGGAGCAGCAAAATTTCATAACGGTGGTTCTGAGGGCGCAACCGACACTGTTTATTTAGGAGTTTTTCAACGCAACGCAATTGAAGCAATTGGAGGTTATGACGAAGAGTTTGTCAGAGCCCAAGATTGGGAGATGAATTTTCGGTTACGAGAAAAGGGTGGGGTTATTTGGTTTAACCCGGAACTGAAGGTGACCTATCGACCACGCAACTCAATAAGAAAATTAGCAAAGCAGTACTTTGAATATGGTCGTTGGCGCCGTATGGTTTCCAGAACTCACAAAGGTACGATCAATTTTCGATATTTGGCACCGCCGGTTAACCTCATTATCAATCTTCTCTCTATCACTCTGGGAGTATTTCTAAATCCCATGTTTTTTATTCTAAGCATGACTTATGGTTTAGCAATTCTCTTGTCCTCCGCATATCTTGGAAAAAGTTGGGCGGAGCGAATCAGATTGCCGATAGTTTTGATTACTATGCATTTTTCCTGGGGATTTGGTTTCATTTCATCTCCACGCAACCTCATAAAGCGTTAAAACCTCGGCTCTGCGGTACCCTAAGAAATATGAGTAAAAGAGTTCACTTCCTCACTTCTTTTACAGTGCTCATCACTGCATTATCACTGCTATCTGGAGTGCCGTTTCTGAGCTCGGCGCAGGCGCGAAGCAATATTCCTACAGAGTTTCGGTTTTTTGGATCTGGTTATGGTCATGGAGTAGGCATGAGCCAAATCGGCGCTCGCGGTCAAGCGCTCGAAGGTAAAACCCCCAATGAAATTTTGAATTACTACTATCCCGGAACTTCGGTAACCCCATTTCCAGACAACCACTTAATCCGAGTTAATATCGCAAACTTAGTGAATTCAGTCTCTCTGAAAACTATAGAGCCAACTGGACAGTTCACTTTGTATCGCGGAGATGTTCCGATGGGTGAAAATCCGGAACCATATGGTGTCTATTCAGGTGACACTACGGCGCTATTTACTAATTTCGCTGGAACAGTTGTGCCAGTTCTTTCATCTCCGACCGCAAAGTATGCTCCAATTAATCCGGAGATTGCATGGACAGTTAGATGGGAAACCAGCACAACCACAATTGCATTTACCAACGGTGCGACGACTAGTCGATATAAATATGGCCAGATAGTTTTCAAGAGTGTGAAGAATCTCCTAACTTCATATCTCGCCGTAACAAACACCTTGCGGTTACATGATGAGTATTTGTGGGGGATTGGTGAGGTTCCATCCTCATGGCCAGCCGCAGCATTGGAGGCGCAAGCAATCGCTGCCAGAACTTATGCCTTAGGTAAGTTGAGTCGAATTCGCCCGGAATGTGATTGCAATATTTATAACACTACTGTTGATCAGAACTTCGTGGGATACGTCAAAGAAACCGAAGCAATATGGGGAATCAAATGGAAGGAGGCGGTGAACCGTACCTTTGTAGATGCGGATAACGCCTTAGCAGTAACTTTAAATGGCCGACCAATAAGTGCCTTTTACTTTTCATCGAGCGGTGGGCAAACCCAAAATGTTAAAGATGTATGGGGAAATCCAATTGATTATCTCCAAGGGGTTCCAGATCCATGGAGCTTAGATCCACAGATAAATAAAAGGTACGCATTGTGGTCGCGGATCATTCCGCAACCAACTATGTCCCAGGCCTTTGGACTACCAGATGTGGTTTTTTTCTCGATTGACTCTAGAACCGCAACCGGCAGCATCTCATCAATCACCGGATTTTCTTCAAATGGCGCAAAGGTGACACTCACAGGTGAGGTTTTCCGTTCGAGAGTAAAACTTCCCTCTACCTGGATTCATAACTCAAGACCAATAATCAGGATGCCATTGGTTGCCATCGATTGCCCAGAAATAACA
Source organism: Actinomycetota bacterium (assembly GCA_041159565.1). Taxonomy (GTDB): domain Bacteria; phylum Actinomycetota; class Actinomycetes; order Nanopelagicales; family Nanopelagicaceae; genus MAG-120802. The sequence continues at coordinate 7,844 of JBEAXZ010000014.1, forward strand.
GTACCAATGATGCCTTTATGTCGAATTTAATTAATTTTAATTGGCATGCAAAGCAGCGTTTAAGCCAGCCCAGGTACCGGATTTTGGCGAGGCTTCAATTGCTCCAGTTTGTGAGTTTCTCTTAAATAACATTCCATTTGCTCCAGATAGCTCGAGCGCCTTCACGATTGCGCCATCAGGTAACTTAACTTTTGTGCCCGCGGTCAAATAAAGTCCCGCTTCAACAAGGCAATCATCACCCAATGAGATACCAAGACCGGAGTTAGCTCCAAGTAAAGTTTTTTTGCCGATGGAGATAACCTCTTTGCCGCCACCGCTAAGAGTGCCCATGATTGATGCGCCACCTCCGATGTCTGATCCATCTCCCACAACAACCCCAGCTGAAATTCTGCCCTCAACCATTGAGGCGCCCAAAGTGCCGGCGTTAAAGTTAACAAAACCTTCATGCATGACAGTCGTACCGCTAGCTAAATGCGCTCCCAAGCGAACCCGATCAGCATCTGCAATTCGAACCCCTTCAGGAATTACATAATCAACCATGCGAGGAAACTTATCAACGCCATAAACCGCAACATAACCATGTTTTTCCTGCAGCTTTAACCGCACCCTTGAGAAAGTGGAGAGTGCGCAAGGGCCAAATGAGCTCCAAACTACGTTATTGAGCAGGCCAAAGATGCCATCGAGCTTTACATGATGTGGTTTAACAAATCGATGTGACAATAAATGAAGTCTTAAATAGGCATCCGAGACATTGGCAGGCGGTGCATCTAAATCAATCTCTAACTCAACAAATTCCTTTGAAACTTCCCGAACCGAATCCGGATTTAACAGCGCACCCAAATCTGGAGCTTTTGCTTTATCTAGCCCGCCCAGCCCCAGTACTGGAAAAAAAGTATCCAGGACTGATCCATCTGAGGCAACGGTCGCGACTCCAAAACCAAATGCTGTGCGGTTAACACCTTGTGATTCAACCATGGGCAAACGCTACCAATACGGTACCGAGATAACTCAATCGAGCATCTAGAGTTGAGTTATGAAGATAGCTGTCTATTGCGCATCATCAACCGCGGTATCTCCAGAGAATCTCCAATTAGGTTTTGATTTGGGAGCGGCAATTGCCCAACAGGGTCATGAGTTGGTTTGGGGCGGTGGGGCAATCTCTGTAATGGGAGAGGTAGCCAAAGGTGCCCGCCAGTTTGGCGGTAAGACCATTGGGGTTATTCCAGAGAGATTGATGAACGTTGAGTTCATAGATCATGACTCAAGCGAGATTCATGTTGTTGCTGATATGAGAGAGCGTAAAGGTTTGATAGAAAAATTATCAGATGGATTTATCGCTCTACCTGGTGGAATTGGAACCTTAGAAGAGTTTTTCGAGATCTGGGTAGGACGTTATCTAGGCTTTCACAATAAGCCGATTGCAGTGCTTGACCCAGCAAGTGTTTATCAAACATTGCGTGCGGCGCTAGATGATTTAACTAATAAGAATTTCATGAAGCCGGGACAACATGAGTTAGTCGAATGGTGCAACGAAATCGAGCAAGCACTGCAGCATGTAGGTGGGACAACCCAGTTAGCTCGATAAATTTCAACTTAAGCTAAAACAGGAGAGTTAAATGTTAGAAGAGTTTAGAGTTACCGTGACTATTAATGGAAACATAAACAAAGTTTGGGAAAAGTTGGTTGATTGGAAATCTCAAGGCGAATGGATGGCGTTGACAAAAGTCAACTCCAGTGTTGACAATGGTGGGATCTCCGGAATAGGAACAGAAATCTCAGCCTTCACCGGGATTGGAAAATTCGGAGTATTAGACAAAATGCGGGTTACCCAATGGGAGCCACCAAAGTTTTGTGCAGTTGATCATTACGGCAAATGGATTAAGGGTGTTGGGGAGTTTCGTTTGACTCAAATCTCACCGGACAAAGTTAGATTTGATTGGTATGAAAAGATTGCTGCTCCAAAGTTAGTGTTGGCTCTGGTCAAGCCCGGCATAATCCTTGCTGTTACCTATTCCCTCAGGAAGTTCGCGCGTAGCTGCACCACGAGTTAGCTACCTGTTTCCACGTCAGCCAGTAACCTTAAGGTTGTGGAAACGCCGACATTGACAGAGTTAATCGACTCGCTACCTGAAGAGGAGCGGGTGGTATTGACCCTGCACTACATGCGCCAACTTTCCACCGCTGAAATTGCAGGCAAAATTGGGGTACCGGAAGGTGCTGTGAGCGCAGTTCTGGCGTCAGGCAGAGCGCGATTGAGCTCGGCTTTCAATTTCCCCTTAGGTAGCTAGATACGAGATAATTCGCACCTTGCAGAGAGTTAGCGCAAGCTAATCTAGAGAAAGGGCCCCACCAATGGCAGCCATGAAACCCCGCACTGGCGATGGACCAATGGAAGTTACCAAGGAAGCCCGCAGCCTGGTTATGCGCATTCCACTAGAAGGTGGCGGAAGACTGGTCGTCGAGCTAAATCAAGAAGAGGCTCGAAACTTGGCTGATGTACTAAACGCCTCGATTGCACTTCTAAAGAAGTGAACCGACCGATTCCGAAACTCGGATCGGTCAAGAATCCGAAACAACTCTCGGAGCAGTTTTTTAAGAGTTTTACCCATATCGCACTACCTTTGATTTCAAAAGATGGCGATCTGCAGATCGATAAAAGCAAAAAAGAGATTAAAGCTTTAGAGCAAATCTTTAATATTTCTTTCACTAACGAGATTAAAAAACATGGAGCTGGTATTACCGGAAAAGCTGGAGAGTTAATTGATATTCCAGTTTTAGAGGATGAAGTAAAAAGAATTATTTTGGTTGCAGTTGGCAATCGCTCAGAGACTGAAATCCGAAAGGCGGCAACCGCTTTAGGACGTAAGGTGAGAGCAAGTAAGGCTAAGTTGATTTCTTTGTTAGCGGAAAGTGATAAAGAAGCGCAGGTTCATTATCTAGGTACAGCACTTGCAACCTATTCCTGGAGCCAGAAAAGTTCTCCGAAACCAGATACACCAGAGATTAATTTGCTAGGGGATTTTGCTCCAGTTTCTGAGCGTTCCGCAGTGTTGCTTGAAGCTACTTGGAAAGCTAGAGATTTAATCCATACTCCATCAAATATTAAATCTCCAAGCTGGATGGCGGAACAAGCAAAGAAGTTTGCTAAAAACAATGCTTTGTCTGTCAAGGTTAAGTCCGGCAAAGAGTTGTCAGAGTTTGGCGGTCTTCGTGCGGTAGGAAACTCAAGTCAGAAAAACCCACCAAGATTTGTTGAGGTTTCATACAAGCCGCGCGGAGTTAAGAATCCGCTTCATGTCGTGCTGGTAGGCAAAGGAATCACCTTTGATACCGGTGGAGTTTCTTTAAAACGTCCCTACGACACTATGACCGCAATGAAAAGCGATATGTCTGGTGCCGCAGCGGTTTTAATGACCACTATTGCGGCTGCGGAGTTAAAACTACCCGTGCGGGTGACCTCTTTATTGATGCTGGCTGAAAATGCCCTTTCTGGTACATCGCAAAGACCATCTGATGTCATTACTCATTACGGTGGAACAACGGTAGAGGTAATAAATACTGACGCAGAAGGTCGACTAGTTTTGGCAGATGGCTTGGCTTATGCTGATAAAAATTTAGATCCTGATTACTTAATTGATGTTGCAACATTAACCGGTGCTGCGACGCTTGGGTTGAGCCGTTTTTACGGGGCGATGTATACCCGGGATAAAAAGCTGGCTAACCAACTTTCAACTCTAAGTGATTTCACTGGAGATCGCATTTGGCATATGCCGCTCGTGGATGATTACGATGTTGCGTTAGCAAGCGATATAGCTGATTACAATCACACCGCGGATAAATTTAAGTTTCAAGGTGGCTCCGTTACCGCCGCGCTATTCCTTGAAAAGTTTGTCGGAAAACGTAAGTGGGCACATTTAGATATTGCCGGGCCGGCCCGTTCAGAGGTTGATGCTGGTGAAAATGTTAAAGGTGGAACCGGCTATGGAGTCCGTTTGCTAACAGAATGGATTGCCGGATTGTGATTCCGGAGATTGGCGACAAGGCTTTTACAGAAAAGCTTTTGGCAAACCGTGGCGATATGAAGCCATACGCAAACTCCTTTGTGCCAGAAACCGAAATCATGCAGCGGGCCCGTGCGCGTGGCGCAGATATCGGAACCTATGACACAACCCCCGCCGTTGGCTCTTTACTTCGATACTTAACCCACTTAATTGGTGCCCATGCCATAGTTGAAGTGGGCACAGGTGCTGGAGTCAGTGGCTTGTGGATCTTTCAGAGTTTGGCGCAAAAAGGTTTGCTGACCTCAATCGATGATGAAGTGGAAAATGCAAAACTTGCAAAGCAAGCATTTGATGAAGCTGGTATTAACGCCTCTCGCTACCGTTTAATTACCGGAAATAGCCGTGAAATAGTGGGCAAATTGGCGGATAGTCTTTATGACATATTTGTTTTGCGAGGCAGTTCAGATTTGCTTGAGAGCGTTGAAAACGCTTATCGCTCACTTCGTCCCGGTGGAGTTTTAGTTATTGATCGAGCTCTTCTTGCCGGCAAGGTAGCTGATCCAACCCAACGTGATCCAGAGACCATCGCCTACAAAGAGGCGATAAAGGTCATTAAAGAGTCGTCAAATCATTGGCTACCAATTTTGTTGCCGGTGGGCGATGGAGTTCTAATCGCTACAAAAGTGGAAACATTAGGATAGGCAGATGTTTGGAATTGGTATGGGGGAGTTTCTAGGACTTGTTGTCCTTGGGCTATTCCTGGTTGGTCCCGACAAACTTCCTAACGCGGCTCGAGATTTCGCTCGATTTTTACATAAGGTACGTAACTTCACTTCATATGCCTCGAAAGAGTTAAAGGAGAACCTCGGACCAGGTTTTGAAGATTTAGATGTAACAGATCTGACCCCAAAGAATTTGGCAAAAAAAGTCATTGGCAACGCGATGGATGATGTCAAGGGCGAAGTAAAACCTGTTGTCGGCGAGATTAAACGCCAAAGCAAGGATATTAAAGAGGTTGCCAAAATAGATCCGGATCTATTGTGAGTTCAGTTGTAATTCAAGAGATTAACGCCGCACTAGCAACGGTTTCAGACCCAGAGCTACATCGACCACTGCCAGATTTGGGAATGGTAGAAAAGGTTGATTTTGCTGATGGCAAGGCTGCGATAAAAATTCTTCTGACCATCTCTGGCTGTCCAATGCGCGATCGACTGCAGAAAGATGTCACTGAAGCGGTGTTGAAAGTTTCAGCGGTAAATCAAGTTGCACTTGAGTTTGGGGTAATGAATGAAGCGCAAAGAGATAACGTAAAGAAATTACTGCGCGGCGGAAGAGAGAAATTTATTCCATTTGCCCAGCCCGATTCATTAACTCGAGTCTGGGGCATCTCCTCAGGTAAAGGTGGAGTTGGAAAATCCTCCGTTACGGTAAATCTAGCGGCCGCACTTTCCGCACGCGGATTTAAAGTAGGTGTGTTGGATGCTGATGTCTATGGACATTCAATTCCAAGGTTGTTAGGCATCGCAGGACAGAGACCAACCGCTATAGATCAGACATTTATCCCAATCGAAGTCAATGGCATCAAAGTAGTTTCAATCGAGATGTTTAAGCCGGATCGAGCCGATCCAGTGGCTTACCGCGGACCTTTGCTACATAGAGTTTTGGAGCAACTGCTAAGTGATGCTTACTGGGGCGATTTGGATTTCCTACTTCTAGATCTACCTCCAGGTACCGGTGATATTGCAATCTCTCTCGGTCAGCTAATTCCAGCCTCAGAGATTGTTGTTGTAACTACACCACAAATTGCAGCTGCTGAGGTTGCGGAACGAGCTGGAAGAATTGCCCACCAACTTAAGCAGCACATCATTGGGGTAATTGAAAATATGTCTGCGTACACAGATGCAAGTACTGGTGTGAAAGTCGCGCTCTTTGGATCAGGGGGCGGGGAAGAGACCGCTAATCGACTCAGTACCTTGGTGGGCGCCCAGGTGCCTTTGGTTGGAGAGATTCCATTTGAAATACAACTTCGTGAGGGCGGTGACTCGGGCAAGCCAATAGTTTGGCAAGACCCAGACTCACCGGCGGCTCAAGAGTTCTTCAAAATTGTTGATGCGTTAGCACCCAGGAAAAAATCACTTCTTGGTGTCCGACTGGGTGTTAGTACCTGATTTTTCCTCCAGCAACTCCTTAATCTCAGCTACTAACTCCTTACGCATCGCAGCAATCTCACGAACCATGAACTCGGTAACAGCCAAGTTGCGTTCATCTCTAGCTCTATCCTCTTGAGAGGTAACTCGATCACGATCAGCTTGACGATTTTGTGCCAAAAGAATCAAAGGAGCGGCATATGAAGCTTGAAGTGAAAGCAGCAGAGTTAGAAAGATAAAAGGGTAGTTATCAAATCTAAGATCCGAAGGTCCAAGTGTGTTCCATAAGACCCATGCGGTCACAAAAACCGTCATATAAACCAGAAATCTGGCGGTTCCGATAAATCTGGCAAACTTCTCAGAGATCTGTCCAAAGGTTTCAGGATCATAATTAGGACGCAAGGCGCGACGTGATTCGCGCGGAGTCTCTAACCTAGAAATACGAGCCATTACATTCCCTCCCTTTACGCGCTGCGCCAGTTCGCTGGTAATAGGTGATCAAGTACATCATCAACGGTTACCGCTCCTAATAATCTTTCATTTTCATCAACCACTGGAGCTGCAATCAAGTTGTAATTAGCTAAAT
>JBEAXZ010000015.1:0-14430 GCA_041159565.1 Actinomycetota bacterium
AAACGATTTGATATACCAGTCCACACTGATGCGGTGCAAAGTTTTGGCAAGATTCCAGTATCTTTCAAAGATCTCGGAGTGTTTGCTCTAACAATAAGCGCACACAAAATTGGTGGACCGATTGGAGTGGGAGCACTAGTACTTCAAAAGGGTGTCGATATCACCCCATTAATGCATGGTGGCGGCCAAGAGCGTGACATCAGAAGTGGAACGTTGAACGCGGCCGGTATCTCTGCATTTGTAGCCGCCGCTCAAAGCGCAGTGCGTGACCTGGAGGCAAACCACAAACGAGTATCTGAGTTGCGGAGAAAGTTGATCTCTGCGGTTCAAGAACAAATTCCGGATGCGACCCTCAATGGTGTGCTTGATGGGCAAACCTTGCCTGGTATTGCCAACATAACTTTCCCAAACACAGAGAGTGACTCACTTCTGGTGCTCTTTGATGCTGAGGGCATCGCCTGTTCAACTGGATCTGCGTGTAGCGCAGGGGTTCAAGAAGCGAGCCATGTTCTGCTAGCCCTAGGTAAAAGTGAGTCAGAGGCACGATCTTCACTGCGATTCTCGCTAGGAATTGCCAATACAGAGAGCGATATCGAATATCTTCGCACCTGTATCAAGCGGGTTATCGAACGGGCCCGGGCCGCATATTCAGTTGCTAATTCCGTCTCCAAATAGAAGAGCGAGCAGATGAAATTAATTGCAGCAATGAGCGGAGGGGTCGACTCTGCAGTTGCGGCTGCACGTGCAAAAGAGGCGGGGCATGACATCATCGGTGTACATCTTGCGCTTTCCAAAAATCCCAAGAAATATCGATCTGGAGCAAGAGGTTGTTGCACCATAGAAGACTCCCATGATGCAAGAAGAGCGGCTGATGTAATTGGTATTCCTTTTTACATTTGGGATATGTCAGATGAGTTTCACGAGGGTGTCGTTGAGAATTTCTTATCAGAGTACGCTGCTGGCAATACCCCCAACCCTTGTTTACGTTGCAATGAGAAAATTAAATTTGCAGCGGTGCTAGATCGTGCGCAAGCCATGGGGTTTGATGGAGTAGTCACTGGTCACTATGCGCAGACCAAAGATTCAATAGATGGCAGATTGCTTTATCGAGCCATTGATCCAGCAAAAGATCAATCCTATGTTTTAGCGGTTTTGAATCGCAGTCAGATTCAAGGTGCATACTTTCCCCTTGGTGACACAACAAAAGAAAATGTCAGGCTCGAAGCCAAGGCGCGTGGACTTTCGGTGGCGCTTAAACCTGACAGCCATGACATCTGCTTTGTTCCTTCTGGAGATAATGCGGGATGGTTGCGTGAAAGATTAGGTAGCGAGATCGGCCCAATCGTTGATGAAGCGGGAAATAAATTAGGTGAACACAAAGGTGCTTACACTTACACGATCGGGCAGCGCAAAGGTTTGGGGCTGACCGTTCCAGCCAAAGGTGGCGAACCGAGGTATGTGTTGAAGATTGAGCCTGTGACCAACACGGTCGTGGTTGGCAATCGAGATGCTTTAGCTGTCTCCGAAATATATGGAGCTTCACCGATTTGGTGTGGGCCAACCCCGGAGGCCACAGAAACCCAGCCAAATAGAGGGTTTGTTCAAGTTCGAGCGCACGGCACCCCACATGCCTGTAGCTATTTCCGACGGGTGGAATCTGGAATCGAGAACTTGGTTGCGGTGGTTGATGAACCAATTTATGGGTTAGCGCCCGGTCAAGCAATGGTGATTTACGACGGAGATCGCGTTGTTGGTTCTGCCACGATTACAGGTACGAAATAGAAATGACCGCTCAAAGTTCAAAAGATCAAGTTCGTCGTGAGATGTCTGAACTTTCTGAGCAAATTAGAGACCATCAATATCGATATTACGTTCAAGATAAGCCAATCATCTCTGATGCTGAGTTCGATCAACTTTGGCAGCGTTTAGTAAAGCTGGAGGGAGAGAATCCCGAACTACGTGATCCGCATTCCCCAACTTTGGATGTCGGAGGTGGTTTTGCCACCCATTTCGAACAGTTTGATCACAAAGAGAAAATGATGAGCCTGGACAATGTCTTTAGTGACTCCGAGTTGGATGCGTGGTTTGATCGAGTTGCAAAGGAAAGTTCTAAAAATTCTTGGCTATGCGAAGTAAAGGTTGATGGTTTGGCAATTAATCTGCTTTATGAAAAAGGACGATTAACTAGGGCCTTAACCCGCGGCAATGGAACAACTGGCGAAGATGTAACGGTAAATATAAAAACCATTAAAAGCATTCCACAACAGCTCAAAGGAAATACAATTCCCGAGCTAGTTGAGATTAGGGGAGAGGTATTTTTTCCAATAGATAAGTTCAATGAGTTAAATGACTCACTTGAGGAATCTGGAAAATCCGCCTTCGCAAATCCCCGTAACGCAGCTGCCGGATCATTGCGACAAAAGGATCCGAAGGTAACCGCCGCCCGACCGCTGGATATGGTTGTTCATGGGGTCGGTGCGATTTCAAATATGGAGTTTGCTACACAAAGTCAGGCCTATGAGAGTTTGGATAAATGGGGGCTGCCCACCAGCATGCGTTATAAAGTGGCTAAAAATAAGGCCGAAGTTAAGGAGTTCATCGCTTACTACCTGGAGAATCGCCACTCTGTTGAACATGAAATCGACGGGGTAGTAATAAAGGTAAATGAACGAGAGATTCAAAAGACTCTAGGCACAACTTCACGGGCTCCGAAATGGGCGATTGCTTATAAATATCCACCCGAAGAGGTAACTACAAAGTTGATTGATATTCGCGTTAGCGTCGGAAGAACTGGACGAGTAACACCATTTGGCTTTATGGAACCGGTTCGAGTAGCAGGTTCCACGGTTACCAATGCGACCTTGCACAATATTGAAGAGGTAGAGCGAAAAGGTGTTTTGATTGGTGACACTGTGGTGCTGCGAAAAGCGGGGGATGTTATTCCAGAGATCCTTGGTCCGGTCATAGAAAAGAGAACTGGAGTAGAGCGCAAGTTTGTCATGCCTAAGAACTGTCCAGATTGTGGCACCAAATTACGGGCCATGTCTGAAGGTGATGTTGATATTAGATGTCCAAATGCGCGCAGCTGTCCGGCCCAGCTTCGTGAACGTCTTTACTACATTGGTTCGCGCGCGGCGCTTGATATCGATGTTTTGGGTTATGAAGCCGCTAACGCTTTGCTTGGAGACAAACTGATAGTTGATGAAGCAGATATCTTTTCACTGACTGAAAAGGATTTGTTGCGTAGTGAGTTCTTCCGTAAGAAAGATGGCAGCTTAGGTGCTAATGCGGAAAAGCTCCTAAATGCTTTGGAAGAGGCCAAGTCAAGACCACTGTGGCGAGTTCTGGTTTCCTTATCGATTCGCCATGTAGGTCCTACTGCGGCGCAAACGTTGGCAAAAAGCTTTGGCTCTATTTCGAAAATCGCTTCCGCAACTGTGGAAGAGTTATCTGAAGTAGATGGTGTCGGTGCGGTAATTGCAGAGAGCATTCAAGAGTGGTTTTCTGAAAGTTGGCATAAAGAGATTGTAAATAAGTGGCAAAAGGCAGGGGTTTTGATGGAAGGGGTACAGGTTTCATCATTGCCACAAACACTGCAGGGTCTAACTTTGGTAGTGACCGGTTCGCTAGAAAACTTCACCCGTGATGGAGTGAGCGAGGCCATAGCCCAGCGCGGCGGTAAGGCCGCCTCCTCGGTTTCAAAGAAAACTGATTTCGTTGTGGTGGGAGATTCACCTGGATCTAAGGCGGCCAAGGCCGAGGAGTTGGGTGTTCCAATTCTTGATGAGGCGGGATTTATCAGGTTATTAGAAAATGGACCGAGCTAGGAGTTAGGATTACAACATGATGAAGTCGTTTATTGCTCTGCGGGCACAGACATTATTTAGCGAAGTCGGCGAAAAGGGCCGAGAGCTTCCAGCTTCACCAGTTTTCTTTGGGGTATTTACCTTTGCAGTGTTGATGTTGATGCTTTACTTAGTACTTCGCCTTGATCGCGATTAAGAGAGTCGGCATCTTTGGTGGGAGCTTTGATCCCATACATTTCGGTCATATTCATCTGATTACTGAACTAAATAAGAAAGCTAATTTCGATCAATTAGTTGTAGTTCCTTCTGGGCAACCTTGGCAGAAAAATCCCGTCGCAACCAAGTTGCAAAGATTTGAAATGACTCAAATTGCTCTACAGGATCTGCCTGTGCAGGTAAGTGATATTGAGATTAGTCGCGAGGGTAATAGTTATGCTATCGATACCGTTGTTGAAGTGAAGAAGGCGAATGACCCTTGCCAGGTAATTTGGATTGCTGGAAGCGATGTTCTCCAGAATCTGAAAACCTGGCACCAAATCGAAAAGCTGGCGCAGTTGGTGGAGTTCTTAATTGTGAAGAGACCGAACTCCAAAGTCGATACCGCAGAGGTACCCAACTTCATCAAATTCACTGAGATTGAAATAGATGCCCTAGGCATATCTGCCACCGAGGTGCGCGGTGCGATAGCGACTCATAGTGATACCTCCCAGCTGATTCCTGCTAAAGTCGCTGAGTTCATTAAGAGCAAAGGACTATATGGCGCCGCGTAAATCAACACTAGAGCTCACGCAGCGCGCTGCTCATGCGGCGATTGAAAAATTAGGGACTGATTTGGTAGCAATCGATCTCTCAGCTCAAATGGTGTTGAGTGAGGTCTTCTTGTTGGTTAGTGGACAAAATGAGCGACAGATTGATGCCATAGCTGATGAAATCGAGAGAGAGTTAGCGAAGGTCGGCGAAAAGCCGGTGCGACGAGAGGGCTCCGAGCATTGGATTCTTTTAGATTATGAAGATTTAGTAGTTCATGTGCAGACCGAGGAGATTCGCCAGTACTACATGCTGGATCGACTATGGAATGACTGTCCTACTTTGCCGCTCGATGCGGTCGCGCAAGCGGCACAGTTCAAAAAAGGCGATGCATAAATGGCCCAGGCTAGGCAGCGGGTAGTTTTGTGGCGTCATGGTCAAACTAATTGGAATATTGAAAATCGCTTTCAAGGACACTCAGATATTCCGTTAAATGAGGTTGGGTTACAACAGGCGGAAAATGCTGCACCGCTTTTATTAGCACTTCGTCCCAACAAAATTATCTCCAGTGATTTGATTCGCGCTCAGCAGACCGCTGCGGCTCTTGCAAAGATTACTGCGTTGGATGTTTTGATAGATGCGGGTTTGCGTGAGACCAATGGTGGGAATTGGGAGGGCAAAACCGGAGCGGAGAATCGTGCAGAGGATTACGACCGCTTTGTTAACTGGCTAGATGGAGATGACCAACCTGCAGGACAGACCGGTGAGCGACGTAGTGAAATAGCGCATCGAGCGGTGAATGCAATTCAAGCTGCTCTGCATGATGATATTTCCACCTTGATTGTCGTCACCCATGGCGGCACCGCGCGCTGCATTTTGGGCAAGATGTTGGATATGCCGATGAATCAATGGTCAGCTATTGGTGGACTCTCAAATGCTTGTTGGTCGATTTTGGAAAGCGGCCACCATAGAAATGGTTGGGTCCTAGTTGAGCACAACTCTGGATCTCTACCTGAGCCCATCTATGGAGAGGAAAGCGGGGCTTAGTTCAGGTAAGGTCTGCCGCGCAACAAAGTAAGGGGCTATAGCGCAGCTGGTAGCGCACCTGCATGGCATGCAGGGGGTCAGGGGTTCAAGTCCCCTTAGCTCCACAGATCTGCAACAAAAGAGAGTAGGGCATGAGTAATTCACGGGTTCCGTTGCAACACATTCCAACAGGTTGGTCAGCAAAGGATTTACCCAATCTGGCCGGAAAAAGTTTCTTAATTACAGGTGGAACTAGCGGAATTGGTAAGGAAGCAGCCCGTGAGTTGGTGCGAGCTGGTGCGCATGTAACCATCACCGCTCGAAATCCAGAGAAGGCCGAGCGCACCCGAAAAGAACTTTCCAGTCAATTGATTTCAACGATGCAGTTGGACTTGGCGGATTTGAATAGTGTGCGCAAAGCAGCCCGGGAATTTGAAGGCGATATTGATGTATTAATTTTGAATGCTGGCGTCATGGCGGTTCCATTTACAAAAACTGCTGATGACTTTGAATTACAAATGGGAACTAATCACTTAGGTCACTTTGCATTTGCTGGTTTACTTAGCAAGCGGATCAAATCTCGCGTAGTTACAATATCTAGTCAGGCACATCGCACAGGATCTTTTGGCAACGGATCTGTCGAGTCAATCAGAGATATCTGCCTAGGGCGCAATAAGTATCAACCTTGGGGTGCTTATGGCGCTAGCAAATTGGCAAACCTCTTATTTACCTTTGAATTAGAGCGAATCGCAAATGCTCGTGGCTATGAATTTAAGGCTTTTGCGGCACATCCCGGGTATTCAAACACCAATTTGCAGAGTGTGGGGCCAAAGATGCGGGGCAGTTTGCGTGAGGAGCGCGCCACTGCATTTATGAATTCAATAATTGCGCAATCTGCTGCAAAAGGTGCCCTGCCAACTTTATGTGCAGCAACCTTTCCGAATTTATATGGAGCTTCGTATATCGGACCAGATGGATTGATGGAGATGCGTGGCTACCCCAAGGCGACGAGGGCCAGATCAATTGCATATGACCAAAGTTTGGCTCGTAATCTTTGGAGCGTCAGCGAAGAGCTAACTGGCGTGCAATGGCATTAAAACAAGGACGGTAACCTACGCACATGCATGAGGCCTATGACATCAACCATGTCCAGGAGAAGTGGCTTCCAATCTGGGATCAAATAGCGCCATTCCGCTCTGGAAAGAGTGATGACCCACGCCCGAAGAAATATGTATTGGATATGTTTCCTTATCCATCCGGGGATTTACATATGGGCCATGCCGAGGCTTACGCGTTAGGTGATGTTATTGCCCGGTACTGGGTGCAAAAAGGTTTCAACGTTATGCATCCAATTGGATGGGATGCATTTGGATTGCCCGCTGAAAATGCTGCAATTAAGCGCAATGAAGATCCGAGTGTTTGGACCTATGAAAACATTAATACTCAAAAAGCATCTATGCGTCGCTATGCCTGTTCCTTTGATTGGGATCGAGTGCTTTATACATGCGATCCTGAGTATTACAAGTGGAATCAGTGGATCTTTATCAAGATGTATGAAAAGGGATTGGCTTATCGAAAAAACTCTGCGGTTAATTGGTGCCCATCCTGTCAAACAGTTCTAGCAAATGAGCAGGTAGTAGCCGGTCTTTGCGAACGCTGTGATAATGCCGTCACCAAGAAGAAGTTGAACCAGTGGTATTTCAAAATTACTGATTATGCCGAGCGACTTCTGTCAGACATGGAACAGCTAGAAGGTAAGTGGCCAGAAAAAGTTTTGACCATGCAGCGTAATTGGATTGGCAAATCCACCGGAGCTGAGGTTTCTTTTGAAATTGAAGGTAGGGCCGAGCCGGTAGTCATTTACACAACCAGACCAGACACTTTGTACGGCGCTACATTCATGGTGGTTGCGGTTGATAGTGAGTTGGCTCGTGAATTAGTAAAAGGTGGCCAGGTTGAAGCGGAGCTCGAAAAGTATTTTGATTCGGTAAAGGCGGCTAGCGATATTGATCGCTTAGCAACGGATCGACCCAAGTCAGGTGTCTTTTTAGGCAGATATGCCATCAATCCAGTAAATGGTGAGCGGATTCCGATTTGGGCTAGTGATTATGTACTGGCTGATTACGGAACTGGCGCCATCATGGCGGTTCCCGCTCATGATCAGCGAGATTTAGATTTCGCTCGGGCGATGAGACTGCCAGTTCGGGTAGTTGTCAGAACTGATGAGGAAGATCCATCAATTACTGGTGTTGCCACAGCTGGGGATGGCGAATTAATCAACTCTGGCAATCTAAATGGCCTTTCCAGCGCTGCTGCGATTTCACAAATCGTTAAAGAGCTTGAGGATAAGAAATTAGGTAAAGCCTCCAACAACTATCGCCTGCGTGATTGGTTAATTTCGCGGCAGCGTTATTGGGGAACTCCGATACCGATTATTCATTGCGAGAAGTGTGGAGAGGTTCCAGTTCCAGAGGAGCAATTGCCGGTTAAGTTACCAAACTCTGCAACTTTGGATTTGAAACCAAAGGGAACTTCACCACTAGCAACCGCTACTGATTGGGTAAATGTATCCTGTCCTAAGTGCGGTGCTGCTGCTTTGCGTGATACCGACACCATGGACACATTTGTTGATTCATCCTGGTACTTCCTGCGTTACACCAGCGTCGACTCGCATGACCAAGCATTTATCAAAGAAGAAGTTGAAAAGTGGCTTCCAGTTGATCAATATGTTGGGGGAGTTACCCACGCAATTTTGCATCTTCTCTACTCAAGATTCTTCACCAAAGCTTTGCATGACATGGGTTACTTAAATTTCAGCGAGCCATTTACTAGATTGTTAAATCAGGGAATGGTAATTATGGATGGTTCTGCAATGAGCAAGAGCCGTGGCAATCTGGTCAGACTCTCTGATGAGTTAGAAAAACATGGAGTAGATGCGATCCGACTGACGATGGTCTTTGCAGGGCCTCCAGAGGATGATGTGGATTGGGCTGATGTTTCACCGGCGGGATCTGCAAAGTTCTTGAATCGCGCTTGGCGATTGGCTGGAGATGTCACAAGTGAGCCAAGTGTTGATTTCACTAAGGGTGATTTAACTTTACGTAAAACGGCACACAAGAGCTTGAATGACATTTCATTGGCGGTAGAAACCTTTAGATTTAATGTTGCGGTCGCTCGTGTAATGGAGTTGGTAAATGCGACCCGAAAGGCGATTGATTCCGGCTGTGGTCCTGCTGATCCTGCGGTGCGTGAGGCGGCTGAAATTGTTGCGATTTCCTTGTCTTTAATCGCCCCCTACACAGCCGAAGAGATGTGGGAGAAATTGGGTCATAAACCATCAGTTGCATTGGCTGGTTGGCCAACTGTTGATCCAGCATTACTAACTCAAGATTCAGTAACCGCCATCCTTCAGATTAATGGCAAAATCAAATCTCGAGTGGAGGTAGCCCCAGATATTTCAGATGCTGATTTGGAAAAGATGGCGCTGACAGATGCGGAGGTTATCGCTGAGCTTGCTGGAACGCAGCCCAAGAAAATAATCACCAAAGCACCAAAGTTTGTGAATATAGTTTTGTAGTTGTTTTCCACAGCATCGTTTTTACACTCAAATAAAATGAAAACCTAAATAGCTTTAAGGTCGCTGGTTTTATCTGCCCATGAATATTGCAGAGCTCAAAGAAAGTCTAAACAACTACACCGATCAACAACGTCGCGCCTTAGTTTTCATAAGTTTACTGGGGGTTGGACTGGCTCTATTTCTTTTTAGCACCACGAGGGGTAGCGCCGAAGCACAAGAGGCTCCAATACCCAAGCTCAGTATCTCTCCAGTTGCGAAAAATATCTTGGTCCATGTTGCAGGCAAGGTTAAGAAGCCCGATGTTTATCCCTTGCTGCAAGGCTCCCGAGTTGCAGATGCCATCAAGGCGGCTGGTGGTGCGAAGCAGGGTGTAGATCTCAGCGATATAAATCTGGCCCGAATTTTGGTTGATGGAGAGCAAATATATGTCGGATATCAACCAAAGGTAATTTCTTCATCCAAAAGCAGCTCGAGCAAAAAGAGTTATTCAGGAATTGTAAATATAAATCGTGGCACGAAAGCTGAGTTTGACTCTCTTACAGGTATCGGTCCAGTAATTGCGGCACGGATTATTAGTTACCGTAATCAGAATGGTCCATTCATGAGTATTGAGGATCTGTTAAAGGTCTCGGGCATTGGCGTTAAAACCTTAGCCAGAATAAAACCGAGATTAACTCTGTAACGGAGCCATCAAAAAAGCCGCGGCTGGAACTGCGGCTTTTAATGTTTAGTGTCGGCATCTGGATCGGCGCCCTAATGGCCAGTGCCTATAGCTGGAGATGGGCGTTAGCGCTTGTTCCAATTGGCCTAATTCTTTACTTGAGAGCTAAGGCTTTTTCAATTTTGGCCTGGTCACTTCTGGTCGGTTGCGGTATTTACTCACTGCATCTGGCGACACTGCAGAACAGCCTGTTAGCAAAGATCGCTAAAGACCGTGGTGCCGTTGTTTTACAAGCCAAGGTAACAAGTGATATCAAATCAACGACTCCCAAGGTACAAGGTTCACAACTTAATCGCTCTCAGAACTCATTTTTAGTTCGGGCCACCTATGTTGAGTGGGATAACAAAGAGAGTTCAATACGTTTGCCGGTAAGAGTTCTAAGTAAATACAACGCTGAAATCTCGGTGGGCGATGACATCGAAATGAGTGGCAACTTAATCATTACAAAGGAAAAGAGAGTTGCGGCCACATTAATAACTGATGATGCTCCGAAGATTCTGCGCTCAGCAGGAAAACTATCTGAATTTCTAAATCAAATCAGAGAAGAGTTTCGGGGTCAGGCAGCCCGTTTCAATTCAAATGCCGGGGCACTGGTGCCGGGAATGATTCTGGGTGATACATCTTTACAAACGCCAGGCTTTACATCGCAGATGCGCAGATCAGGACTGTCTCATTTGACAGCTGTTAGCGGTGCAAACTTTGCGATTGTTAGCGCCTTAGTTTTATGGCTTAGTAAGTTGTTATTTGAACGTTTGGTCATTCAACTGCTTACTACCAGTAGCTTCTTGGTGCTCTTTTTATTATTGGTGAGGCCATCACCTTCAGTTTTGCGTGCCGGAGTAATGGCGGCGGTGATCTTGTTGGCCCGTGCGACGGGGAATAAGAGAAATGCAGCATCAGCGTTGGCAGCCGCTATAACACTCCTGCTGTTATTAGACCCTTTTCAGTCCCACGATCCCGGTTTTGTTTTGTCGGTACTGGCAACTAGTGGATTAATCTTCCTAGCCCCGGAGATCACCTCCCGTATGCAGATTTGGCTGCCAAAATGGTTGGCTGAGGTTTTTGGGGTTTCGTTGGCTGCCACAGTGCTCTGCACCCCATACATTCTCTATCTCTCTGGAGAGATCTCAGCTCTGAGCGTTTTATTTAATGTTTTGGCGGCCCCAGCAGTAGCTCCGATAACCATCATTGGCTTCATATCGGTACTCCTACTACCCATAACTTGGCTCTCAGTATTTCTTTTAACTATGGCTACCTCATTGGCAACTTGGATTGTTTTCGTTGCATCGCTATCTCTATCGACGCCAACTTTGCAACTTAATCCTTTATTGTTGATATTTACTTGTTTTGTTGGATTATTGATGCGCAAAACAAAGCGTCTCCTGCTATTTCTATTGTTGGTAGGAGTTTTGATTGTCAACTTGACTCCACGATTGGGATTTCCGGGACCAAGGTGGCAGGTTGTGCAATGCGATGTGGGTCAGGGAGATGCGTTAGCGGTATCTCTAGGCAATGGATCAGGTTTGTTATTTGATACGGGGCCAGATCCAACTTTGATTGATCGTTGTTTAAGGATATTGAAAATAGACAAGCTTCCTCTGATAGTTCTCTCTCATAATCACGCTGACCATACCTACGGCTTGATGGGGGCGACAAGGAATAGATCTGTTGGAGAGATTTGGAGCAATGGCAATGTCGAATTACCAGAGAATTTAAAATCTTTTAACCGGATAGTTAAGCAAGGTGATACCGCACAAATTGGTGGAACACTTTTAGAGGTGCTATGGCCGAAATCAGATCTGTCCGCGAGTTATCCAACACTTCCCGGAGATGGCTCGGCGGAAAACAATCACAGTCTGGTGATTAAAGTTATTCATAATGGGGTTTCGATCTTAATTACCGGCGATATCGAACCGGAGGCGCAAAGAGAAATTCTGTTGCGAGGTTATTTATCGGCGATAGATATTTTGAAGGTCGCTCACCATGGTTCCCGGTTTCAGGATCAGGAGTTTTTACAAATTACCCGACCGAAGGTGGCCTTGATAAGCGTAGGCAGCGGAAACAGTTACGGCCACCCCGACCCTTCATTAATAGATTCATTGGGGGAAATGGGCAGCGATGTGCGCAGAACTGATTTACATGGTCCAATCGCGGTGGGGTGGAGATTTGATGACGGGATAAAGCGTTATATATTCACCATGAGAGATATGAGAAAGGAGTGGTGGCGGGTTCAATGGCGTTAGCGCAGATTATTTTGATTCTTGGCGGCGAATCAGTATTGGCCGATCGCGCTCTATCTCAAGTGTTGGATCAAAGGGCTGATTATGAGAAATCAGTCTTGGATGGATCCCAATTGGATTTAGGCAAGTATGCCGAGACCGTTGCACCTTCTCTATTTGCAGACAAGCGGGTAGTCGTTGTTAAAGATTTGCAAGATGTGGTTTCTGAGGTGCAGGATGAGATTGAAGAACAATTTGCTCATCTCGAGCCCAACCTCCATCTTGTTTTTCTCCACAAAGGCGGGGTTAAAGGTAAGGCACTATTAGAAAAGATAAAGAAGTTAAAACCTGAGCTAATTACCTGCGAACCAATTAAGAAGGCTGCTGATAAAGAGAGTTTTGTTAGAGAAGAGTTTGCCAGACATGGGAGAAAGATTTCTCCTTCTGGAGTAACAGCACTAGTCGAAGCAACTGGAAGTGACACTAGAGAGTTAGCTGCCGCGTGTAGTCAGATCTCGTTTGATACTAATGCTGGCAAAGCGATAATTGATGAAACCGATATCGCTAAGTATTACCAAGGTCGGGTAGAGGCGACCGGGTTTGATGTTGCAGATGCGACACTGTCTGGAAACCCGAAGGCGGCTTTGATTGCACTTCGCAATGCATTAGATACCGGCACCGATCCAGTAATGGTTGTTTCAGCCTTAACCTCATCAATTCGTACTTTGGCTAAGGTCTCTGGTGCACCGCGAAATGCCAATGCCTTCCAACTAGCTGGCAGCCTTGGTCTAGCTCCATGGCAGATAGATAAGGCGCGGCGACAATTAACAAAATGGTCACCATCTCTAATCGCCTATTCCACTCGAGAGTTATCCCGCGCTGATGTGGCCATAAAAGGGGCGGAGGCGGACCCGATTTTTGCTCTGGAGCGCACCGTAATGGCGATCGCCAATCAGGTCGCTCAGAACAACCGCTAGTCCAGAGCCTGACTCAGCCTGGGCAGGCTCAGTTTGAGCCCAATCACGGTCGGCTGATACCCTTCGGCGCTCAATTAGTCCTAAGCACAACCGATTTACCAACTGGAAGGCTCAACGTTCGTGGCAAATATCAAGTCTCAGATTAAGCGAATCAAGACCAATGAAAAGGCGCGCCTGCGCAACAAGTCCGTTCGCTCATCTTTCAAGACCGCGATCCGTCGCTTCCGTGATGCTGTTGCATCTGGTGACTCCAAGGCGATTGCTACTGAGCTAAGTGCAGCAACCCGCGAACTTGATGTTGCGGTTTCCAAAGGTGTTATCCATGCCAACCAAGCTGCTAACAAGAAGTCAGCAATGGCAAAGTCAGCTCACAAAGCTGGCGTTCGTTAATCACCCCGGCAAAAATAACTTAGTAGGCGAGCGCTAATGCCTGCAATACCCTTAAGCAAAGCGCCACAACCCGCTGCCACAAATCCCGAGCAGATTCGAAACTTCTGCATCATCGCTCACATTGATCACGGCAAATCTACTTTGGCCGATCGCATGTTGGGAATTACTGAGGTTGTAGAGGCGCGCAACATGAGAGCGCAGTATCTCGATCGAATGGATATTGAGCGCGAACGCGGCATCACGATTAAAAGTCAAGCGGTACGTCTGCCATGGAGATCTGGAATTGATGGCAAGGAGTACATCCTTAACATGATTGACACTCCAGGCCATGTTGACTTTACATATGAAGTTTCCCGTTCTTTAGCAGCATGTGAAGGTGCGATTCTGCTTGTTGACTGCGCACAGGGAATTGAAGCCCAGACACTGGCTAACTTGTATCTCGCAATGGAAAATGATTTAACCATCATTCCCGTTCTAAACAAGATCGATTTGCCTGCTGCTCAACCAGAGAAGTTCGCCTTAGAGCTTTCAAAATTAGTTGGTTGCAAACCAGAAGATTGTCTTCGCGTTTCAGGTAAAACTGGCGCAGGAGTGGAAGAGTTGTTAGATCAAATTGTGGCGCAGATTCCAGCACCAAAGGGAAAGCCGGAAGGCCCGGCACGCGCCCTGATCTTTGACTCGGTTTATGACACCTATCGCGGTGTAGTGACTTATGTCAGAGTTGTGGATGGTCATCTATCGCCTAGAGAGCAGATTCAAATGTTTTCTACCGGCGTTAAGCATGAGCTATTAGATATCGGAGTTATCTCTCCAGAGCCAGTATCGAGCAAGGGTTTGGGTGTTGGCGAGGTAGGTTATTTAATAACTGGAGTTAAGGATGTACGCCTATCCCGCGTTGGAGATACGGTAACTACATTCCACAAAGCAGCCACTGAAGCGCTTTCTGGATACAAAGATCCTAAGCCAA
>JBEAXZ010000016.1:0-14217 GCA_041159565.1 Actinomycetota bacterium
GAGCGCACCTCTGAGAAGTCTCCATACATTGAGCGCGTTGTATTCATCAACCGTGTAGCAAAGGTTGTTTCTGGTGGTCGCCGTTTCTCCTTCACCGCACTTGTAGTGCTTGGTGATGGAAATGGAATGGTTGGCGTTGGTTATGGAAAAGCAAAAGAGGTTCCACAAGCAATTGCTAAAGCCGTTGAAGAAGCAAAGAAATCATTTTTCAAGGTTCCACGTATTCAAGGCACAATTCCTCACCCAGTTCAGGGTGAAGATGCAGCCGGCGTAGTTCTACTTCGCCCAGCTGCTCCTGGTACCGGTGTTATCGCTGGTGGTCCAGTTCGTGCCGTACTTGAGTGCGCAGGAATCACAGATGTTTTGACCAAGTCACTTGGTTCAAACAACCCAATCAACATGGTTCACGCCACCGCAGCTGCTCTAAAGATGTTGGAAGATCCAGCAGCTATTGCAGCACGTCGTGGACTTCCACTTGAGCGCGTTGCTCCAGCAGCTGTTATCCGCGCTATGACAACAACGGCAGGTGCGTAATGCCACGTCTAAAGGTCACACAGGTTCGTTCCAAAGTTGGCAATGCCCCAGAACAACGCGACACACTTCGTTCGCTTGGTCTGAAGCGCATTGGTGATGTTGTGGTGAAAGAGGATCGTCCCGAGATTCGCGGAATGGTCCATCATGTTCGCCACCTCATCAAAGTTGAGGAGGTTGAATAACAATGGTTCTTAAGGCTCATCATCTCCGTCCTGCGCCAGGCGCAAAGAAGGAAAAAACCCGTAAGGGTCGCGGTGAAGGTTCCAAAGGTAAAACCTCTGGTCGTGGTGGAAAAGGAACACGTGCTCGTAACGTAGTTCGCGCTGGTTTCGAAGGTGGAGCAATGCCACTCGTACAGCGTCTACCAAAACTTCGTGGATTTAAGAATCCAGAAACCGTTACCTATCAGGCGGTCAACGTCTCAACTATCAACGCGCTATTTCCAAAGGGTGGCGATGTTTCAGTTGAGGATCTATACAAAGTTGGCGCAGCCCGTAAGGGTCACCCCGTCAAAGTCCTAGGAAATGGCGATATCTCCGTTAAGGTGAATGTCACTGTTCATAGCTTCTCATCATCTGCCTCAGAGAAAATCTCTGCAGCGGGAGGAAGCATCAAGGCGCTTTAAGGCGACTTGTCTGGATTGAAATTAGATTGAAATAGGAGAAGAAAGTGTTGCTATCAGTATTCGGTAAGGCGTTTAGAACGCCTGATCTACGTCGCAAGATTTTCTTCACCCTTGCCATCATGGCGATCTTCCGCACCGGTTCGGTAATTCCAACTCCAGGTGTTTCATATGGTGCAGTTCAACGCTGCTTGGCAAACGTTGATACCGGTGGCCTATTTGGATTGATCAATCTATTTAGCGGCGGTGCGTTGCTACAGCTTTCGGTTTTCGCACTTGGCATCATGCCTTACATCACCGCTTCAATCATCGTCCAACTTTTGACCGTGGTAATTCCACGCTTTGAGTTGTTGAAGAAGGAAGGGCAGTCAGGTACCGCCAAGTTAACTCAGTACACCCGTTATCTAACAATCGCTCTTGCGGTTTTGCAGAGCACAGGTTTGGTTGCGGTTGCCCGTACACCAGGTCGTTTGATTAATGGCTGTACCGAGGACATCATCCCGGACACTTCTTGGCTACGAATCCTCACCATGATTGTTGTAATGACCGCCGGAACATCTGTTGTGATGTGGCTTGGTGAGTTGATCACAGATCGCGGCGTCGGTAACGGTATGTCAATCCTGATCTTCACCTCAATCGCTGCCAGCTTCCCAGGACAGCTTTGGTCAATCAGATTGTCACGTGGCTGGCCAACCTTCACATTCATTCTTGCAGTTGGAATCTTGATTGTTGCAGCGGTTGTATTTGTAGAGCAATCACAGCGTCGCATCCCAGTTCAATATGCAAAGCGTCAGGTTGGTCGTCGTCAGTACGGTGGAACCACAACCTATATTCCAATCAAGGTTAACCAATCAGGTGTTATCCCAGTAATTTTCGCCTCCTCCTTGCTGTATATCCCATCTTTGGTAGCTAACTTCTCTAACTCACAAGCACCTTGGGCGGTTTGGATCTCTACCAACTTTGTACAAGGCGATCACCCGGTTTATATCGCAGCATATGCGCTGCTAATTATTTTCTTCGCATACTTCTATGTTGCGATTACCTTCAACCCTGAAGAGACCGCAGAGAACATGCGTAAGTACGGTGGCTTTATCCCAGGTATTCGTGCTGGTAAACCAACCAGTGATTATCTGCAGTATGTACTTAATCGCATCACCGCACCGGGATCTTTGTACCTAGCTTTAGTTGCGATTATTCCAATCATCGCTCTGGTGCTATTCGGTGCATCACAGAACTTCCCATTTGGTGGAACTGCGATTCTGATTGTGGTCGGTGTTGGTCTTGATACTGCGAAGCAGATCGAAAGCCAGCTACAACAGCGTTCCTACGAGGGATTCCTGCGCTAATGCGTTTGATCCTGGTTGGACCACCAGGTGCAGGCAAAGGAACTCAGGCAGTACACCTAGCCGCGCACTACTCAATTCCACATATCTCCACCGGTGATATTTTCCGCGCCAATTTAAAAGAGGGAACTGAGCTTGGTCTACAAGCAAAAGGTTTCATGGATAAAGGTGAGTTAGTACCTGATTCAGTAACCAATGCGATGGTTAAGGATCGTTTAAATAATCCAGATACCACAAATGGATTTTTGTTAGATGGTTTTCCGCGCAATGTTGCGCAAGCAGAGGTTTTGAAGGGTATCTTGGAGGAGAAGAAAACTCCGATTGATGCTGCGTTGGAGTTAGCGATTGAAAACTCAGAGATCATCAAACGACTCTCTTCACGTCGCACCTGTAAGGCCTGCGGAAAGGTATTTCCGGGCAAATTAGATAAGTGTGATTCTTGTGGCGGCGAGCTTTATCAACGTGATGATGACAAAGAAGAGGTAATCGCACGCCGGCTTGAGGTTTATGCTGAGCAAACCTCACCAATCATTGCTTTTTACCGCTCCGCCGGGCTGCTAATCACAATCCCCGCAGTTGGAGATGTTGCAGAGATTACCGCCGGAGCGATTCGCGCTCTTACCCAGAAACTGAGCTAAATAATGACGATCCAGATCAAAACATTGGATCAGTTAAAGACCATGCGCAAAGCTGGCTTATTGGTGCGCAGCACTTTAGATCTAGTTAAAGCCAATATCAAAGCGGGAATAACCACCAGTGCGCTTGATGCAATTGCTGAGGCAAATATCAAACGTGGTGGTGGAACCTCAAACTTCAAGGGTTATCACGGATACCCAGCAACTATTTGTGTATCGGTAAATGATGAGATTGTTCACGGCATCCCTGGTGATCGCATGATTATGCCAGGAGATATTGTTTCGGTGGATTGCGGTGCGGTAATTGATGGCTGGCATGGCGACGCAGCCTTCTCGGTTATTGTTGACCCCAAGGATGATGCAAGACAAAAAATGTTAGATGTCTGTGAAGAATCAATGTGGGTTGGAATCGCAGCTGGTACAGCGGGAGCAAAACTTTCCGATATCGGTCATGCCATTGAGAAATACACTAATGAGCAGGGCAATTATGGAATTTTGCGTGAATACGGTGGACATGGCATCGGGACCTCAATGCATATGGAGCCACACATTTTGAATTATGGAAAACCCGGAAATGGCCCGACCATCGAGCCGGGAATGGTCTTTGCTATCGAGCCGATGATCACGATGGGAACACACAAAACTAGAATCTTGGAAGACAATTGGACGGTCGCAACGACCGATAAATCTCATGGTTCTCACTTTGAAAACTCATATTGCATTGCACCAGATGGAAAGCCCTTCGTTTTAACTGAGGTTGATGGTGGCAAGGCAAATCTCGCCCGTTTTGGTATCGAAGTTTCCGCGCTTCTTTCGTAAGTTACTCCTATGAGCAGAGCGCTGGAACAGCGGGAAAAAAGAGCGAGAATTAACGCTCTTTTAGCGGAGAAAAACCTTGATGCGGTAATCCTTAAAAAAGGTGCCAATGTGGCATGGATTATTGGCGGCCGGGCCCACATACCCACCACCCTCGAACTTTCCTGCATGGATGTAATTGTTTACCGCGATCGCATAGTGGTTGTCACAAATAAAATTGAAGCTCCGAGATTGCAGGCCGAAGAGTTAACCGGTGATGAAGAATTGATCATAATTAATTGGTTTGAAGGTAGAGATGGTCAGTTGCCAAAAGGTGATCGGATTGGCGTTGATGGTCCAGACAATGATCGTGTAAATCTGCAGAGCGATATTGAAAATTTACGGCGTGCGTTAAATGATTATGAAGTAAATAGATTGCGTGAGATTAGCAAAGATGCGGCTGAAGCATTGGGCGAGGCGATGTTGGACATCAATCCAGATATGTCCGAGGTCGAGGTAGCAGGCGAAATTGCGGAAGAGCTTTGGGAGCGAAACCTTGAGCCGGTAGTTTTATTGGTGGCGGGAGAGCGTCGCATAAAAGAGTTTAGACATCCCCTTCCCACTGTTGAGGTAGTTGGTAAGACCGCGATGGGTGTCATATGCGCCCGGCGCAAGGGTTTAATTGCCAGCGTTACCCGCATCGTTAACTTCGGAGAACTTTCTGCATCTGTGCAAGATACTTATCAACGATTATTGAATGTGGAAGCGGCATTTCTAGATGGCACAAAAGTTGGCGCTACCTTCGCAGAGGCCTTCAAAGGTGGAGAGGTTGCTTATCTAAAAGAAGGCTTTGCCCGAGATGAGTGGACCAAGCATCATCAAGGTGGACCAACCGGATATTTACCTAGGGATTACCCCGCACATGAAAAGACGTTCCAGATTATTGGGGTTAACAACGCGATTGCTTGGAACCCATCGGCTGAAGGGTTAAAGGTGGAGGACACGGTCATCACCCAACCGGGGGGTCTGGAGATTCTCACCATCGATCCGAAATGGCCGACCATCCAGGTGTCGGGTCGAGCCCGCCCAGGGATTCTGGTTCAGTAACCGAAACGTTATAAAAAACGGTCAAAAACCCATTGACCACCCGTGCTCCTCGCATAAGACTCACCCTGTTCAAGTGGTCAGACCACTTGTCCATCAGACATGGGGGTCTTGAGAGATGGTGCGTTACGGGGTCATCGGCGTTGGCGCCATGGGCCGTGAGCACATTGAAAACCTACGTTTCATCGAAGGCGCAACCGTTACAGCTATTAGTGATCCAGATGAAGGCTCCCGCTCTCTAGCCCAATCACAAATCAAAGATTCAGTTGCGGTCTTCTCTGATCACAACGAGCTACTTAACTCAGGTTTAATTGATGCGGTAATTATCGCAACACCAAATTACACACATGTTGATATTTTGAAGGATGCGCTGGCGACATCACTTCACGTATTTATTGAAAAACCACTATGCACCACAATCGAAGATTGCCTGAAGGTAATTGAGTGGTCGAAAAATCGTAGTGGATTAGTCTGGATGGGTTTGGAATATCGTTACATGCCTCCTGTTCATGAATTAATTTCTATAGTTCATGGCGGCGGCGTGGGCGAAGTACAACAAGTATCTATTCGTGAACACCGTGAACCTTTTTATCCAAAAGTGGGCAATTGGAATCGATTTACCGCTAAGACGGGTGGGACATTAGTTGAAAAGTGCTGTCACTATTTCAATTTAATGGATCATATTTCCCAAGAAAGACCGGTAAGGGTTTTTGCTTCTGGTGGACAGCGCGTAAATTTCCTAGATGAGGTTTACGACGGAAAGCCAGCTGACATGCTTGATAGCGCATATGTAATTGTGGAGTATCCCAGCGGCAAGCGTGCGATGCTTGATCTTTGCATGTTTGCCGAAAACACAGTTGATAAAGAGAGTATCTCTGTTACGGGAAATGAAGGAAAGGTTGAGTCATTCCTGCCTTCACTAGAGCTTCGCCATGGCAAGCGCAACGCGGTTGGTAACTTCAAAAACTGGACCCATGATGCCTCTAAGCCGAAGGTGGAGTCACGCAAGATTTGGAATGACTCCATCAAATACAACGGTTTTCATTACGGTGCCTCTTATCTAGAGCACCTCAAATTCTTCAAAGCCATCAAGGAGGGCGGAACTCCAGAAGTGACCTTGGAGGATGGATTACGCAGCGTAGCCACAGGCTTAGCAGCCCAAAAAAGTATTGCAGAAGGCCGTCCAGTACTAATGACCGAGATCTTGCCAGCGGGGTGGAATTAATGAGTAGTTGCACACTTATTGCTTTAGCGCGCCCAACCTTTGATGTTGCTGCTGCAGAGAAGTTTTATGGTCAAGCACGTGAATTACTAACTGAACTAGGTGCAACCATTAATGGACCAAGTCACTTAGTTATGACTCCGGAGGATACGGCAAGCGCCGAAGCAAATCTAAATCACGATGAAAAACTTTATATTCTCTTTAACGCCTCTTTTGCTGACGCCTCAGCGGCAATCTCACTTCTTTCAAAGGTTAAAGGTGAGGTTTTGCTTTGGTCGGTTCGTGAGTTTGGTGAAGTGGGGGATCGTCTCCTTTTGAACTCGATGTGTGGTTCAAACTTGGCAGCCCACGCTTTAAGAGTAAATGGAAAACGCATAACACACCTGCATGGCAACCCTGAAGAAGCTCATGTGCGTGAAGGGTTGAAGAGTGCGTTATCAGGAACTTTGCCTGATGTCGGACAACCCGCTTCTATTTCAGGTGAAATGGCGAGCCCTGAAAGAGTTTTGAAATCACTTGAACTACTCAAGGGAAGAACTATCGGAGCGATTGGTGATGCGCCAGCCGGATTCACTCCCTGCAATTATGACGCTGATGCATTGCAAACTAAGTTCGGTATCAACATCATCAATAAATCAATTACGGAGATTTTTGCCGATATTGCTGCGGTTCCAGAATCAGAACAAAGCGCAGAGTACAAAGATGCCTGCGATGCACAGCCTTCACTTAAGAATGTGCCGGAAAAGGAAGCACGGGTAAATGCCAGCACAACTGTTGCGCTTAAGAATTGGATCGAATCTAACAATCTCTCTGCTATCGCAATGCGATGCTGGCCGGATTTTGCAGTTGATCTAGGGGCTTGCCCTTGCGGCGCAATGGGCCGCACCGCTACCAGGGGCACCCCAGCCGCCTGTGAAAGAGATGTATATGGCGCTGTAACTATGCTGCTTTTGGAGGCTTTGGGTTCAGGAACAAATTATTTGGTAGACACGGTTGATTTAGAAGAAGATAAAAACATTATCCGTATTTGGCATTGTGGCTCTGCTTCAACCACTCTGGCGGTTGATCCCGACAATGCAACGCAGTACATACACTGCAATAGAAAACTAGGTGTGGCCGGGAACTTCCCTTTGAAGACCGGTCCGGTTGTTCTGGTTCGGCTGGATACCGATATCGATCCAGCAAATCCGAGCAAACTCCGATTAGTAATGACTAGTGGTGAATCACTATCTGCTCCTAATCGGTTCCAAGGTAATACAGCAACAGTTCGTACATCTGCACCAGCACGGCAACTAATTAATGGGTTAATCCATAATGGATTTCCTCATCACACAGTTGTCGCTTGGAAAGACATACGAGCAGAAGTCCGCAGGATGGCGGAATTGCTAGCCATTCCGCTAACCGAGTGGTAATCAAGGCGATTCACCACAAAACCCTCGAATAAGGAGAAAGCATGAAGCAAGGAATGAGCGCTAAAGCGTTCAAGCTGGCGATTGCAGGATTATTTGCAATCTCAGCAACAATCGTGCCTATCACCGCTAGCTTCGCAGCAGGCGAAGCTCTCGGTCAAAAGTGCACCAATGAAGGAGAGTCGACAGGAACCTTCTCTACCTCACTTGTTTGCGCAAAGAACTCCTCTGGACGTCTTGTTTGGACCAGAGTAAAGCTCAGCGCATCAAATCTAAAGCCAATAAATGCACTTCGTGCACCACGAGGCTCAATTGAGTTCTGGCACTGGCGTGCAGAAGACAAGGCATACTTTGACAAGATCATCGGTGACTTTGAAGCGCAAAACCCAGGCGTAAAAATTTCACAGGTAATTTCAAACTCTGTTGATTATCAGGCGACTGGAATTCAGAAGGCCCGCACCAACAAGAAAGCAGCGCTATTCACTACTTTCAGAGGTGCACAGTTCAATACTGCAGCCACAACTGGTTTCTATACTGATCTATCAAGCGAACAGTTCACCAAGCGCAACGTAATCAAGTCCATGATGGGTGCAGGTCAATATGAAGGAAAGCAACTTGGTATTCCTTACCAGTCGCTCTTCAATAACCCGATCTACAACATAGAGATCTTTAAGAAGGAAGGCTGGAAGCTTCCAAAGAAGTTCTCTGAGTGGATTTCCTATTGCAAGACCGCTAAGGCTGCTGGTTACACACCAATGGCTTGGATGGGTGGATTCCGTGCACAAGCTGGACAGATCATCAACTCAGCTTTGATGAATACTGCTTCAAGCGATGCACAGCTTGCATCCCGCATTGCGGCAATTGATACCGGTAAGGACCCAATCACAACAGCATGGTTTAAGGAGATGGCAGAGAAGTATGCCGACCTACGCGATGCAGGTTGCTTCCCAGCTAACCCAACTGGTGTTACTGAGGCTGCAGGTAATGCGCTATTTGCAACTGGCAAAGCTCCAATACTTCCTACCGGTTCATTCTCAATGGGTGGCATTGTCGCACTTGAGCCAAAGATGAGCGGAAATATGGGTATCACTGGTATGAACTGGACTGACGATGTAAATGCTCGTTACACCGGTATCACCAATAACACCTTTATTCTTGGCATCAATAAGAATGCTGGAAGAACAGAGCAGAAAATCGCTCGTGCATTCTTGTCATATTTGCTAACAGGTCCAGTTGCGACTTATTACGCAAATGCAAGCAAGCAGCATGTAACAGTGCTTGATGTCTCTTACACAGATGAAAATCTGCGTAACACCTCATCCATCATGGCGGAGCGTTTGATTCTTGCTCCGAGATTCCAATTCCTAAATATTGGAGTTCGTGATGCGCTGGAGGATGCATTGATCGCAATCGTTGGCGGAACAAGCGTTGATAAGGCGCTTGCCGATGGCGCAGCAGTGATCAAGACAAAGGTCTGATAAGAGACCTATGAGTAGAACCGAAACTGGCGCCCGAAAGGGCGCCAGCCCTCGGCCAAAGACCAAATTGGCGAGGGCTAATGATCGCGTCTTAATTCTTATGACGCTTCCCGCTGCCCTCATTTACGCACTGTTTTATCTCTACCCAACAATCAACAACCTCCGTTACTCCTTAACTAACTGGGATGGGTTCCAGGAGGCCAAATTTGTGGGAGTAGATAACTTCAATCGCATGAGCCAAGATGGTGTTTTTACCAAAGTTTTGGGAAATAACATCGAGTTCACATTTCTAGTCTTAATTTTTCAGACAGCGCTATCCCTTCTGTTTGCGATTTTCTTGCTACAAAACTCAAAGATTTCAACCTTCCTCAGAACGCTCTACTTTTTCCCCACCATCATTTCCTCAGTATCAGTTGCGATGGTCTGGCAATTTTTGTATGAACCAAACCTTGGACCAATAAATGTTTTTCTAAATTCAATCGGATTAGATTTCTTAGCTTTAAATTGGCTTGGTAGCGAAACAGTAACTCTTCGAGCCATTGCCTTCACTCAAGTCTGGTTCCATACCGGCCAGATGATGGTTGTCTACATTGCCGGACTACAACAGATCCCTGCCGAACTTTATGAAGCGGCTGAGGTAGATGGCGCTTCCAGATGGCAACAGTTCAAGTCTGTGACCTGGCCAATGGCCCTACCAACAACCGCGGTAGTTATGGCCTATACAACAATCCAGTCTTTCCGCGCCTTTGATCTGGTGTTTGCGATGACAGGTGGTGGACCAAATAACTCTTCCAGCATCTTGGTAACCATGATTTATCTAACTGCGTTTAATGAGTTTCGTTTTGGCTACGCAGCCGCACAATCAATCTTCTTGATTGTTTTCATACTGGCACTTACAGCGCTTCAGCGCCGTATCCTGAGAACGAAGTACTGAGGTAGCGATGTTCTACAAAATAAGCCGAATATTCGCGCTCACTACCTTTGCGGCGCTAATCATTATCCCCACTCTGGTAGTTGTATTTGGATCTTTCAAAGGTGATCTCGAGTTGATGACAAAACCATTGGCTCTGCCCGAGAGTTGGTCCTTCCGAAACTATCAAGAACTTTTCAACAACGGTGAAATTGGACGGAATTTCAGAAATAGTTCCATTGTTACCTTGTTTTCAGTTGTGATCACCTTATTTATCTCGAGCTTAGCCTCATTTGGAATAGCTCGTGTTATAAATGTGACAGGTCGAGTTTTGTTTGTTCTATTCTCATTAGGACTAGCGATTCCCGCCGCCACAAGCATTATTGGTATTTATGAGTTGTTTGTAAGGTTGAATCTCACCAATACACTTCATGGACTTGTAGTAATAAATGTGGCTTCCACACTTCCTATTTCCATCTTTATATTGACCGCGTTCTTTAGACAGATTCCTAATGAACTGTATGAGTCAGCCTCTATGGATGGCGCGAAACCATTTCGTCTCTATCGCTCGATAGCGCTTCCACTCTCTCGTCCCTCCATGGCTGCGGTGGCAATTTTCTTATTTGTGATTACCTGGAACGATCTGCTTTATCCGCTACTGCTTCTAACCCAAGCAGATCTGAAGACGCTGCCATTAGCTCTCTTGGATTACCGCGGCGAATACGCCATTAACTTCAGCATGATATTTACCGCTGTGATGGTTGCCTCCTTGCCAATGGTCGTCATGTATTTGTCGATGCAGAAGACCTTCGTATCAGGTTTAACAGCTGGAGCGGTTAAGGGCTAATGAGCACCCCGATCATCAATCATCCTCCGCGTCTGCAATCACAGGTGCGGTTGCTTTTGGATCACATTGATAACTCGGGGTTGAAGGCTGGAGATCGCTTGGAGTCGGAGCGTGATTTATCGAAAATATTAGGAATCAGCCGGCCATCGCTTCGGGAAGCTATACAGGTATTACAAGTTCAAGGTCGTTTATTGGTTAAACATGGCATTGGAATCTTTGTACTGGATGAACAAGAGGGTGAAAAACTCCGTGACTCTCTAAAGGCGGCGCAGCACCGCATCGAAGAGTTATTCCAAATGCGTGAGATTCTAGAGGCTCCAGCTGTGGAGTGGGCTGCTGAGCGTCGCACACAGGAGCAGCTTGCAGAGATGAAGGCAGCGGCGCAGGCACTTAATGTTGCAATTGCGGAGACGCCAATAGATTTTGAAAAAGTTAGACGCCTAGACATGGAGTTTCACTCAACTATCGTTCGAAGCGCACAGAATCACTTCTTAAATCAAACCCTGGGTACTCTGCAGGAAATCATGTTCCATTCGATGGATAACACATTGAAACTTCCCGGACGTATCGATGCCTCAGAATTCGAACATGGAGTCATTCTGGATGCGATTGAAAGTAGAGATGCAATTGCTGCACGCTTAATGTGTATACAACATATACACAATGCCCGTGATGCATGGTTCAAATACCTAAAGGATGACTCGATTTAATGAGTAAAGTCCTTTGTGTTGGCATGTCAACTCGTGATCATGTTGTTTTCGTGGATCGCTATCCGGGTGCAAATGAAAGAGTTGTAGCTATAGAGTCAAAAAGCTCTTTTGGTGGACCGGCTTCTACTGCAGCCGTAGCTTTGGCTCGGTTAGGAATTCCAGTCGCTGTTTCTTGTGTCATCGGTGATGATGAGGATGGAGCCGCAATTCTCCAAATGTTTTCACGAGAAGGTATCGATACCCAGCATGTTGTTATAGATAAAGCGGTACGTACCGCTACTGGAACCATAGTGGTCTCTAAGAGCGAACAAACAAGGGC
This sequence comes from Actinomycetota bacterium, assembly GCA_041159565.1. Classification (GTDB taxonomy): domain Bacteria; phylum Actinomycetota; class Actinomycetes; order Nanopelagicales; family Nanopelagicaceae; genus MAG-120802. The sequence continues at coordinate 11,929 of JBEAXZ010000016.1, forward strand.
GATTATGGTGCAGCCACATTCCGTAAGGCCTTCAAAACCAGCCAATCTCGCTGATTATGAATGGATACATGTAGATCAATTTGGCATGCAAACCATTAAGGATTGGGGTGTAAGACGTGGTGCAGGCGCAAAGCTCTCAATTGATATTGGCTACGACACCCCTGGACTGAACTCAGCGGATTACGATCTTTACGCACCATCTGAGAACATCACGACAGATGTTTCAACCGCCACAAAAGATAAAAATATTGTTGTTGTGTCAAAGGGTGGAGAGGGCAGTGTTTATTCCGATGGAATTGATTCAGGAATTGTGCCCGCTATTTCAACTGAGATTGTCAGCACATTAGGCGCTGGAGATGTTTTCCATGGCGCATTAGTAGCAACTCAAGTTTGGAACAAGCCCATTGCCGAAGCAGTGGCAATCGCAAATGCCGTCGCCGGACTTTCCTGTCGCGCGCTTGATGGACAAAGTGGAATTCCTACCAAAGCAGAGCTCGATGCTTATTTAGCTGGAGCGCGGAGTTGATGGGGATATTGGAGTAATCGAGAAATGGAAAGGAAATAGTTATGGCTAAAGTGCCTGATTTTCTCCTTCACCATGATGGAGACTCAGTTGCAGTTGCAAATGATGATTTGCAGCCTGGCACACTGGAGGGGCTATCAGTGAAAGAGCAAACAAAGCACACAGCGGTTCTGAATCACGCAATCCCATTGGGACATAAGTTTGCGTTGAAGGATCACGCTGAAGGTGAAGCAATCATTAAATATGGAATTAAGGTCGGCATCGCATCACAGCCGATTAAAAAAGGCGATTACGTACATACACACAACATGAGGAGTTATCGATGGGAAGCAAGCCGCGCTTAACCGGATACCGCCGTCCAGATGGGACGATGGGTATCCGCAATCACGTAATAATCCTGCCGGTTGATGACCTCTCAAATGCTGCTGCAGAAGCTGTTGCAAAGGTAGTGCCAGGCACTCTTGCGCTGCCACACAGCTATGGTCGCCTCCAATTCGGCGAGGATCTTGAGCTAACTTTCCGCACCTTGATTGGTACCGGATTGAATGGCAATGTCGCTGCAGTTGTAGTTATTGGTATCGAGCCAAAGTGGACTGAGCGAGTTGCTGCTGGAATTGCAAAATCAGGTAAGCCAGTCGCCTCCTTCTCTATTGAAGGAAAGGGTGATCTACAGGTAATCGCTGATGCAGCTCGTGTTGCACAGATATTCCTACAAGATGCCTCTGAAATTACCCGCGAACCTGCAACTGAAGGTGACTTAATCATGTCGATTAAGTGCGGTGAATCAGACACCACATCAGGTCTTGGTTCCTGTCCAACAACATCAGAAGCTGTTGATCGTTGGGTCGCAGCAGGTGGAACAGTTTTCTTTGGTGAAACCTCCGAGTTAACGGGTGGAGAGCACTTAATTGCAGAGCGTTGCATTGATGACGCTTGTCGCAATCTTTTCCAGAAGACTTATGACAATTACATCAAAGTAATTGAATCAACAGGTGCAAATCTTTTGGGCTCTCAACCAACTCAAGGAAATATCGCTGGTGGTCTAACCACAATTGAAGAGAAGGCACTTGGCAATATTGCTAAGACTGGTTCCGTTCCTGTTGTTGGTGTTTTAGCACCTGCAGAGGCACCACCACGTAACAAGCAAGGTCTTTACTTCATGGACACCTCATCTGCAGCTGCAGAGTGCGTAACTTTGATGGCAGCAGCTGGTGCGGTTATCCATTTGTTCCCAACCGGTCAAGGAAATGTAATTGGAAATCCAATTGAGCCGGTGTTGAAGTTGACCGCAAATAAGAAGACCGCAGCATCCATGAAGGAGCACATTGATCTTGATGTATCTGGCTTACTACGCCAGGAGTACAACTTGACCAAGGCTGGCGACATGATGATGGAGGTCATCGAACGCACTGTAAATGGCCGTCTATGTGCCGCTGAGGCGCTTGGACATCGCGAGTACACCTTCACCAAGTTGTACATCAGCGCGTAGTAAATCCAACTCGATTATCCATACTCCTGAAAGGACTGGTTCGTGATTGTTATTAGTGAAGATGTCTGGAGCGCTGATTTTGAGGCGCTGGCAGAATCTTTTCCCATTCTTCGCGAACCAGACCTTTGGAGTAATCCTGCAGAGTTGAAAGCTAAGTTGGCCGACGCCACAGCATTAGTAGTAAGAAATAGAACACAGGTTACTCGGGAGATAATCGAAGCAGCTCCGAAGTTAAAGGTAGTTGCTCGTGCCGGTGTGGGATTAGACAACATTGATA